>JAUXBO010000257.1 GCA_030619345.1 Candidatus Zixiibacteriota bacterium
GGGTGGGGGAGGACCGCCTGCGAACAGAAAATCGATAAAATATGTTAAATCCGAGATGTCCGTCATGTCTGAGTGGTCCGTATCACACCATATGTTGGGACAGGAATCTGGATCGGGCGATCCAAACAGGAATTCTACCAGACAAGTAAGATCAGTTATCTCCCATGCGCCCGACAGATTGTTATCACAATTCAGGGTGGGCAATTGCAGCGTAATCGAACCTTCTTTCTTGATAACCACAGTAGAATCCAGGTATCCGAACGGAATCGTGTCTACCCGAATCGAATCATATGGAATCACTTCAGTGGTCGAGCTGTCCCAGGCAGAACAAGTGTCGTTTTCCCACAGATTGCAAACGAAATAAGTAGTATCAAAAATGCTATCAACTTTTGTCCCAATCGAGTTTCCCTGCGGATCGGAAAAATCGAAAGGGGTGAGTATCTTTATCAGACTGGTCAAGCTCATGCTGGTATCGGGGTTAGCGAAGGTCTGAAAGGGTATTTTCACCGCCACTCCGCCTTGTTGAGGGGAAAATCCGGGTGTAATAACTGGATCGAAAGGCAGATCTGCGATGCATTGGAATTTGACGACGCTATGGTTTGGCAGGGAATCGTGAGCGATGGTCAACTCAAAGCCACTGGTCAGCGTCCCGGATGTATCGTAACCGCCGTTTGAAAAATCAAAAGTTACCAGGTCGGGTCTGGTAGACTGGAGAACGAATTGGAATCCGACGATGGTATCGTTAAAGTTGTCGATGTAGACATTTAATCTGGCGTCGGTCAGGCCGCCGGCCACGATGATATCGGGGATCGAGAACACTATTCTGGGGAAATCGGTAGCTTTTGCAGATGGCAACAGGCAAAAGATCGATAATAAAAGCGCAAGGGGAATGTCAACGATGTAGAACTTCATTCTTGCTCCTGTTTACTCATGTAGTCCCGGAAAGATCGGTACTGTCTCTATTCCGGTAACTTGACAAGATGCTCAATTCATTCAAATTCAACAGGTAACAAGAATCGCTATAGTTCCCTCGTAGTAAGTATCCCATAATCTAATGAGAGACTGTGATTTGTCAAGAAGAAAGGCCGCTTCCGCGAGCGGAAACGGCCTTGATATTAGCTGGTGGAGTCAAAATTACGGTTTGTCGAATGCAGTTGCCGGTATATCGCCGTTGATATCATACTGCGAAATACTCAAGCTCATGATCTTCTTGCCGTCCATATTGGTCGTCAAGGTCATTGGTATTTTGACGCCCGATGTCTCGATGAAATTACCATAAACCTGTACCAGAGAGCCCTCGCCCATGGGGGTCTCGCCCCAATAGGACATACTGACCAGTTCCGATGTCTGAGCGTTGAAGCTGATAGTACAGATCGTTTCGCTGTTCTCATCCAGAATAGCGACCTGATTCACCGAAGCCCCACCCTCGGTTCCAACTCCGCTGAAGACGGCTTTGAAATCAGGTGAATCGCTTTGCTGAAATAGCTTGATTAGATTGCGACGCTCTTCTTTTTGTTCCTTAACCAATTCTTCCTCAGTTTTGGCAACTACTTCACCGGTCATCTGATTGGTTTTCCAGCCGGTGGTGCCGTTGCTGATATCATACATGGTTTGACCAAAAGCATTGATAATCGTGCGAGATTTGTCGGGCAGTACTTTCTGCTCTTCTATCTGCAACGGAATCTCACCCTGAGGCATCGTAAGAGTCAGAGTACCTTTCATTGATACCGAAGAGATATTCTTGAAATTATCCAGTCCGCCGGCCGCGGCAATTCCGTTAGCCATAATCTCGGCCCCTTTGGCCAGGTTTTCAGGCGTCATGGCCAGTTCCTGCTTTTCCTCTCCCGACGGAATGGTGATATCAATCGAAGTCACCGTGCCCAGTCCCGCCTGATCGAGCGGCATGTCAAAGTCTTCTTCTTTGCCGACGACGAGTATCTTTAGAGCGTCGGGACGAAGGTTCTTTTTCGATGCTTCCAGCACACCTTCCGGCGTCACCTTCTCAACCCGTTCTTTTTCCATGAACAGATAGTCGTCCGGTAAACCGTGGAAGTCGTAATTCATGAGACGATTGACAACTTCGGCTTTGGTATCGAAGTTGAATACAAAGGAATTCAAATAGCCGTCTTTGCCCATTCGCATTTCATCATTGGTTGGCAGGTCGACATGCATGCCTTTGATCTGCTTGATGACCTCGTGAATGGCTTTGACCGAGGTTTCGGACTTAGTCGAGACATAGTTGTAAAACACGCCGGGGTAAGTGATATTCGAAGTGTAAACTCCGAATACGGCATAGGCCAGTCCTTCTTTGGACCGAACTTTGTTGAAAAGACGACTGCCAAATCCTCCGCCGAGGATGTTGTTCATGACAATACGCTCAGCATAATCGGGATCGGTGGTCAACCCACCGATATGTCCAAGTACAATGTTCGTCTGGTTGACATCGGCTTTATTAACATAATAAACGCCGCTCTCAAATTTGTAGTCCACTTTCGGAGGCCCGGGAACGGGATCGCCCTCTTTTTTCCAGTCACTAAAGTAGGTGTTAATCAGTTTCATCAGTTCGTCGCGATCAAAATCACCCCAGATCGCCATTTGTACGTTTTGCGGCTTATAGTATTTAGCATGGAAATCGATGAGGTCCTGCCGCTCTACTGCGTTTACTGTTGCATACTCGGTGTGGCGGGCGTACGGGGATTCCGGGCCATAGATAAGTTTGACATATTCGCGGAAAGCGATGCCCTGACCATTATCGTTGCGGCGCGAAATCATCGATCTTTCCTGAACCTTCGCCAATTCCAGTTTGTCTTCATCAAAAACAGGATGGCGCAGAATCTGTGCGAGGACCTCCAGTCCAAGCTCTGTTTGGTCGCTCAGTACGTTGACACGGGCGTTTCCTGACAGGGTGCCGATAGAGGTCTCCACCGATCCGCCGATTCCTTCGAGCATTTCGTCAATCTCGTCGCCGGTCCATTTTGAGGTTCCTCCGGTACGCATGACCGATCCGCACATTGAGGCTAAGCCGGCTTTGTCCAGAGGTTCAAGGTGATCGCCGCAGTTGATCCGCGCCGAGACCCGAAAAATGGGAAGACTTTTGTCTTTCAATAAGTAAAGTCGAATGCCGTTATCTAATGTGATTTTTTCTACATCGGGAATTTCGAGTTTGTTGAGGTCAGGGTATTTCAATTTTGAAACATCCTGGGCCGGAACTGAAATCGCCGTAATCATTGCCACCATGATAAAAGTAGCGGCAGTTATGAATATTCTATTCTTCATTGTCCTATCTCCCGCTTAGCTTTCTTCTGTAATGATCTGACCGACGGTGCGGTTTTTCTTTGTCAGGTACTGTTTGGCAACACGCTGAATATCTTTAGATGTTACAGCATTTATTCCGTCAAGGGTCCGGAATAGTTCACGCCAGTTGCCCCAGGAAGTCTGATGAGAAGCAAGCTGCATAGCCAGTCCCATGTTACTGTCCATCTGGTTGATGAATTGAGCTTTGGCGCGGGCCTTGATTTTTGCAATTTCTTCATCTGAGATCATATCTGTTTTCAACTCTTCAACAGCCTTGAAGATTTCGTCCTCAATTTCCTGGTTGGTGTGCTCCGCGGTAGGCATTGCGTACGCGGCCAGCAACGAGGGATACTTATCGCCGGGATAGCCGGCAAATGCGGCTACCTGCAGAGCTGCTTTTTGCTCTTTCACGAGTCGTTTGTACAGCACCGAGGTCCGTCCCGAAGCCAGATAATCGATCAACGCGTCGAGCGCAGGCCGGTCGGGATGGGTGCCTTCGGGGATATGCCAGCCAACGATGTAGAACGGCTGTGAGGGATCTTCTATAACCATACGACGCTCCCCGATCTGTACCGGCTCTACAGTTGCAATAC
>JAUXBO010000049.1 GCA_030619345.1 Candidatus Zixiibacteriota bacterium
CCTGCCGGAAATATACGAAGTCGGTTTTTCATTTAGAAACTATCCCGAAGCCTGCGATTTCATAACCGAAGCAGCAAAACTGGCCGGCCTGGAGAAGTTCGATTCGATGCTGGAACTCGGCTGCGGCCCAGGGCAATACTGCCGTGAATTTGCCTCCCGGGGGATCAAGTCGTTCGGCCTTGATTTGAGTCCTGAAATGGTCGAATACCTTCGGGGAAAGTCCGAAACAGTCGGCATCGACTGCACCGCCGTGGAAGGTGATTTCTTGGGATTCAGCCTTCCCACCAAAGTGCCTCTGGCCGTCTGCATGATGGCCACCGCCGAGCATATTCTGACTAACCGCAATATGATAGACCATCTGAGCGCTGTCGCCGACAACCTGACCAATGACGGCCTTTATATTATGGAACTGTCGCACCCCAATGATATGCTGACTCACACATCAACGACCAGTGACAACGCCTGGACTCTGGAAGTCGACGGATTGAAAGTCACCACCGATTGGGGCTGCGGTGATCAAAGTAAGATTGACCCCACAACCGAGATTACCGATGTAATGATCCGATACGTTGCTGAAAAAGATGGCGAGAGCAAAACTTATGAGTTCCGCACTAAGAACAGACCATACACCGCGGGACTGATCAGGGCTTTGGTAGAACTCTCGGGACGTTTCAAGATCGTCAATATCTATGGCGACCTCAATATCAGCCAACCTTTTGACAATTCTAAAAAGGCCTGGCGCATGATCCTTGTCCTGCGGAAGTGGGAGTGAGCAGACCACAGTTCCTATTGTAGTAAATCACCCTTCGACTCTACTCCAAGGAACCTGGGATACATATAGAACTATCATTGGAGTATGACTCTCCAGCAGGGTAGCATATCGAAATTAGGAACAAATGAAATTAATTCTATAACTACGGCTGTTCCTTTTTTCTGCCAAGGACTCGAATTGCGACTGCTTGGCCCTTACGCTGTGTTCCAGTTCCTAAGAATGCCCCGGCCACTTTGGCACCCGCCCCTGGCTCCGAGATTTGTGGAAGAAGGATTCCGTTGCAACCCAACGACGCTGCCTTCTTGCGCATGGCCTTGTACATACCCGACTGTGAAGTCCATTCTCCAGATCCAGTGGCTTCGATTAAAGCTATTCGTTCGTAAATGAGGGTATCAAGTTCTGATTCCAGAGTAAAAATACGCACTAAATCAGGAGATATTGGTGCAATTTCTTTACCAGGAATCAGCATTGTTGCCTTAGTACTTACACAGCCAGACAGGATTAGCCCAAGTAACGCTAGAACGATTGACACAAAAAGTAGGTTTCTTCTTAGCATCATTTGCTCCCTCCTATAGTCCATTGGTGAGATTACAAACTCTAGATTGTTTGTCCAATGTTACTAAGAAACAAAACCTAGGTAGGTTTGTCAACTATCAATATTATTCTATCCACGTGGCAGGATCCGTGTTTCAGAAATAGGCTGCTCACCCATAATTCATCAATTATTGTGGGTTTGAGTCATCGATGTATGAATTGGCTCGGGTGCCCCATCCACATGAGGTGGGTACTTTCAATATGGCAACCAACTTTTTTGGCTCCCACGGCAAGCCGTGGGCTACCCATCTCACAAACAGGTGATGACTTAGTTCAAGTTCTCCGTAGGTCGAAATCCCCTTGCGGGTTTCGACATTAGCATTGTAAGAATTAAGATGTTTTTTGTGGGCGGTGGACATCCTCATGGACGTCTGCCACCCACGTAATTATCTCAAAATTTTCGGGACCGCAAGGGTCACCGACCTACTAAACTTTTGACAATAAACGCACTCTCAGAGAAAACTTGGTTACCGTCCCTCTTTATCCAACAGATCAAGCACCGCTTGGAAGTCATCCGGGATTGGTGCCTCAAGAGTGATCAACTCTCGTGTTTCCGGGTGTGGGAACTCTAACTGATAGGCATGAAGCGCCTGACGGCTGAGCATCGAAAGCAGCTTGTTGCCCAATGGTCGCTCCGGTCCAAAAATCCCTTTATGCCAACTCTCGCGACCGCCATAAGTCGGGTCTCCAAATGCCGGATGGCCCAGATGCGAAAGATGTACTCGAATCTGATGCGTTCGCCCTGTTTGCAGGTTGACTTTCAAAAGATCGTAACTACGGTAACGATCAATCAAAGAATACTCGGTGACCGCCTCGCGCCGTTCAAGCCCGTTCACCCTCATCTTTTTCCTGTCACTCCGCGAGCGACCAATAGGCAGATCAATTATGCCCGTTTCCTCTTTGAGATGGCCGCAGACCAGAGCAAGATAAGTCCGTTTGACCATTCTCAGACGGATTGCACCTTGTAGTTTTAGATGGACAGCATCGTTGCGGGCGACTAACAGGAGTCCCGAGGTGTCTTTGTCCAGCCGATGGACAATCCCCGGTCGGTCACCTTCGCCAACGGTTGATAGATTCTTGAAATGATAGAGAAGTCCATTGACAAGCGTCCCAGTGAAATTCCCAACACCCGGATGCGTAACCATTCCTGCCGGTTTATTAACAACGGCCAGGTGCTCATCTTCGTAAATTATGTCAAGTGGGATATCTTCCGCGACAAGATTGGTTACTTCCGGTGGCTGCACAGCGACAACAATCTCATCCCCCTCGCAAACTTTGTATTTCTTGATTGCGACGACCTTATTGACCTGCACCAGTCCGGCAGATATTAGTCTCTGTATCTTGCTGCGGGTAAGTTCTTCCTTGTTATGGTTAGCAATGAACTGATCCAACCGCATTCCCTTATCAGTTTCACCGACGGTAAAAGTGATCTTCGGCAATGAATCTAAATCAGACGATTCAGACATCTTCTATTTGCCCGAGACGGCCGTTATCATTTCTTTGACAGCCCGCTCAAACCCGACTAACATAGCCCGGCAGCAGATTGCATAACCAACCACAAATTCGTCGATAGCATCAATCTCCGACAGTGGTACGACATTTTTGTAACCAAGTCCCCGCCCGCATATTACCGTCAATCCCACTTTGGAAGCCGCCTGCGCGGCCGCATCGATCCGATCCAGTTCCCGCTGAGCATTCTCAATAGTGCGTGCCTCGGCATAGTGCAAACAGTTGAGCGTCACCGCCGTGGCCCCCGACTTTGCGGCTCCTTTTACTTCGTCCGTCTCCGGCTCGACAAAGAAAGCCGAGATAATACCGGTACCACTAAGGCTTGAAGTAATCGACTTGAAGTCATGCGTCAGGTTTTTGAAATCGATTGTTGCCACCGGTGAATCAACATTGGCGTGATCGGCGACAAAAGTAATCATCCAGGGTTTGATTTCGGTCGCTTTGTCAATAAACTCTTCAATAGGAGGCATCTCAATGGTCAGCCTCGTCTTGACAATTCCCTTTAGCAGATAAAGATCACGCTCACGAATTGCCTTGCGGCTGCGCTGCATCGGCACCGTTATTCCATCGGCTCCGGCCATTTCGGCCAGCATCGCCGCCTGGCACGGGTCCGGTTCCCCAATTCTCCTGATCTCGCGCATAGCGCCGACCGTATCGAGATTTACTGATAGAAAAGCCATTTTGTCCTCAAACAGTTATTATCGCCAATATTTGTAAGAGAAGCTTACAATACTCAAGTCTATTCGTCAATTTCAAATGTACGACTGCCAACAAGATCGAGCCATCAGACAAACGGGGCTATTTGTCGAGTAACTCTGATAGAGTCTTAAATTGATCAATTGTGACTTGCTCGGCGCGGACTTTTTCAGGCAGACCGACCTCGCGAAACATCTCGCGGGCAGTCTTGGCATCTTTGATAACGCCCGGTACCAGGTTGTTTACCAGAGTCTTGCGTCTCTGCTTGAACGAAGCCCGCACCAACTTTTCAAACAGATCATTCCCAGGAATCCAGACCGACTGATGCGGAGAAAACAGAAGAACCGCCGAAGTTACCGATGGTGGCGGCGTAAAAGCCGAAGGTGGTACTTCAAATGCGATCTGTACTTTAAACGCGAGCTGTGTAAATATGGCAATTGGCGACCAGTCTCGGACTCCCGCCGAGGATGCCACACGGTCAGCAACCTCCCTTTGCACCATCAGCGCCGCCAGGTCAATACTATCCCGATGGGCGACCAGCCAGTCAATAACTGGCGAAGTTATATTGTAGGGTATATTCCCAATAATCTTGAACCGTCCGGGGGATGGCTCATAGTTCAAAAAATCTTCGTTGACGATCTCAAAATTATCATGTTTTCTAAGGAGCTTTTTTAGATAATTTTGCAAATCACGATCAAATTCCACGCCCGTAATCTGAGCGCCGGTTTCTGCCAGCGGCAGCGATAGTGAACCGCGACCGGGACCAATTTCTATGATTCTGCTGAATTCGTTGATTTCCAACAGGTCAATCATGTCGTGGATTACGGAATCAGAGTGAAGGAAGTTCTGCCCCAGTCGTTTCTTGGCGTGGTAGGGTGACATGGCCTAATCTCCGAAAGTTTCAACCAGTCCAAAAAGTTTCTGGCAGTTGCGATCCACCTGTTTCTCTACTTCCTCTACAGACAGGTTGCGTAACTCGGCCAGTTTTTGGTAAACATATCGAACGTAAGCCGGATAGTTGGTCTCACCGCGATGCGGCACCGGTGTCAGAAACGGTGCATCGGTCTCCAGGATGATACTCTTAAGCGGCAGTTCTGATGCGACTTGTGCCATCCCGGCCTTGGGAAAAGTGATTACCCCGCCAAACGAAACGTTGAACCCCAAATCAATTACCATGCGGGCCTGCTCACTGTCGCCGGGAAAGCAATGGAATACCCCCCCCTTGAGTGAAGAAGTAAATTCGCGTACAATGTCCAGCGTATCATCAAATGACTCCCGGGTGTGAATCACAATCGGCAGATCACATTCCACGGCCAGCTCAAGCTGGGCTCGAAAAGCGCTCCGTTGAATATCGCGGGGCGAACGATTACGATAATAATCAAGACCGATTTCGCCAATTGCGATTACTTTTGAATCCCCGGCGAGTTCTCTGATTTCAGTCAGGAGATCGTCATTCACAGTTGAAGCATCGTGCGGGTGAACCCCCACTGCGGCATGAACCGAATTATGTTTGTGAGCCAGTTCTACGCTGAATTTCGACGATTTCAGATCGGTGCCGATATTTATTATCGTGCCAATCCCGACCGTCAGTGCTTCTTCTATGACTTCACTGCGTTTACCGTCGAATTGTTTGAAGTCGAGATGGCAATGCGAATCGATCATTAGCTGATTTTTGCGCCTGCAGGAATATCATCGGCGACTGTTACCAGAGTCAGTTTTTTGCCTTTTTTTGCGGCAAGCAGCATCCCCCGTGACTCAACCCCACGGATAGTGGCCGGTTTGAGATTGGTTACGACAACGACCTTCATTCCCATAATCTTATCGGGCGAATAATGTTCAGCAACTCCGGCTACCACTTGACGCTTCTCACTCCCGATATCGATCTGCAATTTCAAGAGTCGGTCCGCTCCCTCAACCTTTTCTGCTTTGAGCACTTCGGCCACCCGGAGTTCTACCTTGCCAAACTCAGAGATATCGAGCAGGTTATCGTCTTCCTTTTCGGCAGGAGCGGGCGCACCCGTCTTTGCTTCCTTTTCTTCTTTGATTCGGGGAAACACGGGCTGATCGAGCTTCACTTTCGTCCCCGGTACCAGCTCAAAAAATGTCCTAGCGTTGGCCAGAGTCAGGCTGGCGCTATCAAGTGATAGGACCGACCTGATCTCGGTCATTTTACCAGGCATAACCGGATACAGCAATATGGAGACAATTCGGATGACCTCACAGCAGGCGTAAAGAATCCCGCCCAGTTCGTCGGTCTTACCTTCCTTAACAAGTTTCCAGGGAGCGCGGTCATTAAAGAACTTGTTGGTTGCCCGGACAAGAGAAATGGCATCGCCGATGGCGTTGGTAACACGAAAATGCTTGATGTGGGCGTACGACCGTTCGGCCAATTCCTCGGCCTGCGCCATCAGGGCATCGAGGCCCTCAATCTCTTTGTGCGGGGCAGGAATTTTCCCGCCGCAGTTCACTAGTACCATTTTGATAACGCGAGAAACCAAATTGCCAAGATCGTTGGCCAAATCTGAGTTATACTGGGTTATAAATCGCTTGGCCTGCACATCGCCGTCCACTCCGAGAGGAAACTGAGTCAGCAATAAGTAGCGCGTAGCATCCGCTCCATAGAAAGCTACCATCTCGTTCGGATCGATCTGATTGCCGAGTGTTTTTGACATTTTGTCGCCATCGACCGTAAAAAAACCGTGAAGGAACATTTTGTCAGGCAATTCCAACCCCGCCGCCATTAACATAGCCGGCCAATAGAGGCAATGGAATTTCAAGATATCCTTGGCCATCAAATGGATGACCTCACCTTTGGTCCACCACTTGTCAAACGAATCCGGATCATCACCATATCCCACCGCCGTAATGTAATTCGAGAGTGCGTCGATCCAAACGTAAGCTGACTGATTCTTATCAAACGGCAGGGGGATGCCCCATTTCACTCGTTCACGAGACAGCGAGAAATCTCCCAGTTCCTGACCGATTAGTCCGAGCACTTCCCGCTTTCTTTCCTCCGGCAGGATTTGCATCTCATCCGATTCAATGAGCTCTTTGATCCTGGGGAGAAAGGCGCTGAGGCGGAAAAAGTAGTTCTTTTCTTTCAGTTTTTCCGGTTTGGTCTTATGGTGAGGACACTTGCCGTCGACAAGTTCTTTTTCTGTGATGAATTTCTCACATCCTGTACAGTAAAGTCCCTCGTAGAAATCGGAGTATATAACATCTTCACCATTTTCGGTCTTTGCTGTATGGAGCTTTTCGAGAATTTTCTGTACCGATTGCTTGTGCCTGTTCGAAGTTGTCCTGAGAAAATAGTCATAGCTTAGCGAAAGATTTTCCCAGGCAGTTTTGAATGTCTCCACGGTCTGATCACAAAAGGCGATTTCCGACAGTCCGGCCTGCTGAGCAGCTTCGGCCACTTTACTCCCATGCTCGTCAGTTCCGGTAACAAAGTAAGCATCGCGATCCGACAGACGATAAAACCGGGTAAGAAGATCGGCCACAATAGTCGTGTAAGCATGCCCGATATGAGGGCGGTCATTGACGTAATAGATTGGAGTCGTTATGTAGATAGGTCTGGGCACTTGCCCTCCTGTTAATGTTTAGGAGCGTGAATCAGCCAGAGGGTGAATCACCCTGGCCGCGGTCATCTGAAGTTGAGCTATTCCTGGATTCATCTCGTTTACCACCGTCTGTCGGCCTGTCTTTCTCCGCGCGTTTCCTGTCAATTACTTCAAAACTACCGGGCCGTCCGCGAAAGATCAGGCCATCTTCAGTCCGGATAATCGCCTCTTCATTGAATATGTCAATCCGCTGGATAAAGCCATCTCCCTCCTCAGTCCTGACAGGCGTACCAGGTGAGGGGAATTTGCGTTTTATTTCACGATAGGAATCAACTTCGAACTTCAAACAGCAGAGCAGCCGTCCACAATTCCCGGATATCTTAGCCGGGTTCATCGGCAAATCCTGGTCCCGCGCATGCTGGGTTGTAATCGGATCGAATTCCTTAATGAAACTATTGCAGCATTGTTTCAATCCGCAGACACCAAAGCCTCCGATACGTCGTGCTTCGTCCCGTACACCAATCTGGCGCAATTCGATTCGTGTCTTGTAACATGAGGCCAGTTCTTTGACCAGATTACGAAAATCAACCCGGTGATCGGCAGTAAAATAAATCGTCATCTTATTACCGTCAAGCTGGGTCTCAACATCGACTACTTTCATGACCAGACCGTGACGCTGAATAGTCTTGATGACCTCGGTGCGGCACTCCTTGTCTCGCTGATCTCTATCTTCCAGCAGGGCCAAGTCATCTTTGCCAGCAGGTCGTAGAATTGTTTTGGGACGGCCTTCATTACTCAGGTCAACCTCAGAGTCAATCTTCTTTAGAACGCGGCCGATTTCCTCACCCCGCTCAGCCTGAGTGACGACATAATCTGTATCTTTCAGATTGTGATAGAATTTATTCAGGAAATAGCCCTTGCGGGATCCCTTAAATTCGACCAGATATAGTTCTGCCATATTAGAATTTTGGACGCCGCCAGACGTCCTCCTCAGTTCTGCAAGTCCAAGTTTGCCTTAAGCTTAAGCGCTAATTTGGTCAGCGCCCCCGGAATATGCACGTTGAGGGCAAAATCGGCAAGTGTTATTTTGATTTCGGAGGCCATGCTCAGGGCAGTAGCCGGTTCGGAAAATCTGGGAGCTATTTTGACCAGATCATGAACAAAATCCACATTCACTATATCACTCTCGTCACCGGTTACAGCGTAAGCTCCACAGTCGCGAATTAGCGATTGCCAGAATTTTAGGAGCGTTTCCGCCTCCCCTTTATTACGGCTGGATATCATATCATTGAGATGCGAAACTGTCTCCGGTTTGCCATCCCAAATCAGTGACTTGAACAGCATAAACCCTACTGCCCGGCTGGAAGCACCCTCATCATCAGCACCATTAAGCATCTCTATTGCCTGGCCAATGGAACCATCGCTAAGCCGTGAATACAGTTCGTTCTTGTTCTCACTTACCTCACTGATGGTCGCCACATAGTCATGAACGACCTGATATGATATCCTATCAATCTTGATCTTCTGGGAACGAGAGAGTATGGTTGGTAGAATTGCTTCCGGCCGCGATGAAGTCAGGATTATGGTCGTATCCGGCGGAGGTTCTTCGATCATCTTCAACAGGGCGTCAGCCGAAGATTGTCGCATCAATTCCATATCATAGAAAATTACAATCCGGCGAAATTCACCGCCGACCCTGCGAGCCAAATCTTTCTTGATCCCCCGAGCGACTTCAATCGGTATTGTCACCGACGAAGCTGACTTCATGATCTTGAAGGGATTCTCTCTCTTCTCTTGCAGGAACGCCGTAGTCAGTTCAAAACGTTCGTTTGCGCTCTTGTGTGGCGGCAACGGTACGGCAAACAATAGACCTTCAAAATTCAGGTCGGATATGGTCCGGCAATTGCGACAATTGCCACAAGGCGCTTTCAGCCCATTAACATCGTCGATAGGATTCTCACAATTGAGCAGTGCCCCTATGGCAAGTGCTGTCAACCAGCGTCCACTCCCGAGAGAGCCATGAAGGAGGTATGTACCGGCCATGCGATCGGCCGCAAATGATCTTGAGATTATCTTCCAGGCGCGAGGCTGGAATCGGGATATTTCAGAAAGAGTCAATTCTTATCCACTCCACCGGGTCGAGAGCTTCCCGTCCACGGCGTAACTCGAATCTAACGAGACCATCGGGTGCTGCCGTGCCCAACTTGGAACCGGAGAACAGATACTCTCCCTCGGCAACTGTGATCTCGCCCAATCCGGCATAGGTTGTAAAGTACTGGTCATCATGATTAATTATAATGAAATTACCGTATCCGCGCAATTGTCCACGATAGGCAACCGTTCCAGCCGCAACAGCATTCACGCTCCGCCCGGCCCTCCCTTTGATTGTAATGCCTGGAGAGAATGATTTTAACTTGGTGATCGGATCGACCCGTCGCCCAAACGGCATGGTGACTTTTCCTCTAAACGGAGAAAGAAGTTGACCCTTTAGAGTGGCAAAAGCTGATTCGAAGTCCGTTTGACGGGAGTGAAGCCGTTGGGCATACTGCTGTTCCAGTCGGTCGATTATCTCCTGCATTTCTCGAGCCGCCTGCTCCAGCATCAACAACCGATCCGCTTCCTCGCTCTTGCGACGCCGTACATGACTGAGCTCTTTTTCCTGCCGTTCTTTTTTTCTCTTTTCAAGTGAACTTGAGGTCTCTTTGCGCTGCTTGAGCCTTGATACCTCTCGTTTTTTGCCGCCCAACTCATCCAGCTGCCCCAAAGATTCATCGAGCAATTCTTCAGCCTGAACAACCTTTCCCGAGTCAAACCCCGCTACGGCTGACAGGTAAGTTACCCGACGGTTCAGCTCCAATTCCAGATTCGGGTGATCAATATAATCAAGGTTAGATTCAAAGGCGCTAAAATAAAAGTGACGGATATTTCCGAGATACCGTCGGCGACTTCGATCCAGGTTCTCCTCGTTTTCAGCGTGCCCTTTTTCTGCATCGGCAACAGACTTCTGAATTGTGCGGAGTTGTTTGGAAAGGCGGCCGATAACCTTGGTGTTAGTCGCAATCTTCTGATCAAATCCAGATATCTGTTTTAGCACGCCCGCTTCAACCGCCCTTAAGGAGTCCAATTGTTTCCGTTCCTGTTCTAGTTCCTTCTGAACCTGCTCCAAATCATTTTTTTGCTGGAGGATTTCACTTCGGTCGTCATCGGCTGAAAACACGGGAATGGCTACGACCAATAAAAGTGCCACCGTGGTGAGAACTCGACTAATCATCATCGCCACTTCAACTGTTTTCTCAACCCCAGATAGCCACTAACCAGTGCCAGGAAAGCTACTGCCAAACAATACCAAATAATTTGCTCGTTTGGTGGGAATACTAATGTGAAGCGCGTAAAGGCAATCTGATTCGATCCGTACTTTATCAACGCCCACCCTGCTACTGCGGCACCGCCGCCCAACAAAAAGCCCTCAATTAATAACGGCAGGGCAATAAAAATAGAGCCCGCTCCCAGCAGCTGCATCTGTTTGAATCCGATCGACCGCACTCCGGCCATGAGTCTTATGTTATTAGCCGTTGTTATAAGTCCGGTGACAAAAATCAGCAGTCCCAATAGGGCGCCGAACTGCCATATAATTTCGCGCGTAGTCTCAGCTTTCTCCAGCCAGCGCCTGCTGTAAAATATCCGATCTACATCCAAAAAACCGGAGATCTCTTTTTCAATTCGGTCCATGTCAGCAAGATTCAGTTGCTCCGGCCAGAAGGTTAGAGCAAACGATCGTGGAAGTGGATTACTCTCTTCGTATCCGGCTAAAAGGTCTC
>JAUXBO010000283.1 GCA_030619345.1 Candidatus Zixiibacteriota bacterium
AACGACATGGCTACGATCCGACTTGATAGCCCAGTAGCAGGACTATAGAAATCAACGAGAAGGCTTGGCAACGCATAATCAACACCTGATTATATGACACCTATAAAAAGTACCTACGCGTTGTATACCGTAGCAGAAGTTGAATCTTACTTAGTGAGCTTGCCCAATAGTTTTGACTTCAAGCGGGGACACGAACTCCTCGCCGGGGGTGTTCGGGCTAAGTATTGCATGACAGGTACAGAAAAGAATGTTGGGGTGGGCTTTCGTCTTGCCGAAGCTCAAACTGTACCTCCTATGGACCGCCCATCTTTATCAAACCTCTTGAAAGAATTCAACCTCGACGACAGAGATGTTGACATTGTAATCGGAAATGACGATTGGCTGGCTCCATTGCAAGTGACGAGGTTAGAGGAGCGCGGGAAGGGATCAACACCGATGGAACGACTGAATGCATTGCTATACAAAAAAATGTTGGTCCAACGTGATCCAAGACTAGAATTGGTAGTCCTTATGGACGAGACATTCGATCTAAAGTACGATGACACTTGTGATTACTTAGCCCAGCTGTCAGTACCATATGGGCGGATATCATTGATAGGTCAGATCGGTACCGATCCCAAGCTTGGACAATTTCACTGTATTGAGATTTTTCCTGAGTTGACTCAATCCTTAATGATTGAAATTCGCATGTTATGAGATTAGTCAGATAGTCGAATTCCTCTGATGATTCGACTTCTTCCGTAAAGTGTCAAGTTGTAGTCAACCTTAGCCCACTACTTACCCCGATTGATTTTACTTACCCTATTCACCCATTAATTCTGAATCTCTAATTCCTTTGCCAACCGGCACTAACGACATACATTGCATTGATTATGAAATTCTTACCGCGCGGTGATTGTAAATGAAGGAGGAAAGAACATGGAGTTTGCGGTCCAGTTGGCTCAATTGATCGGTACTGGCGCTTTAGTCGCAACACTGATTGTGGTGATCATTTATACCGTAAAAACCTCGGCTATGGCAAAGGCCACTAAAGCGTTGGCTGATGCCGAAGATAAGAATACTGAATTTCGAGAACGACCGATCATACGGTTTGTGGTTGGCAAAAAGGAGGAAATATGGAAGATGAATGACAGAACCAAGGAACATACGATAGAATTGAAACGCCCGTTCAATTTTCCGACCCTAATCGATAACGTAGGAATTGTACACGCTAAAGTCCGAGTAAAGGCAACGGTGTTACATAGAAAAAAGCAGCTAAGGCTACCGGAAGGGGGGCTTTATGTGGGAAACCGTAATCTGGAAATGCAGACAGGAACCGGAATTCACGGCCATCTGAGTTTTGAAAACCTATTCAAAAATAATGGTGTCGTGGTGATGACCAAAGAGGAAGCCGGAGACTCACTTACCAAATACAAAGGGCGTGAATTATTGGTTAGACTTGAATCGAAAGTGGTTAATTATTATAAGCCGGATAGTGATTTTGACACTGATCTCAGTAAGAACCCGCCGGCGTATTATCGCTGGAAAGGTGATTTCGCGATTGATGCACTTGGTTCATGGGTACCTGAGTACGATGTCGATGACTTCGTTTCATTCCCCGAGATGTCATAGCGCTTTAGCTATAGACTTAATGTCAAATGGGACGCATCAGCCTAGAGAGAATGAGACTACGTTTCCAAGCGTAAGAGTCGGTCCCAATGAGTATTTAGTGCAATCCTGTGGCGCAGTCTGGCAGCGCGCATGCTTTGGGAGCATGATGCCGGAGGTTCAAATCCTCTCACCCCGACCAGACTAGTCTGGCCTTTTTGCAAAAGAGGCTGCCCTTCCCACTGTTTGACTTTTCCCTAATAGTATCATTTCAACAGATTATACCCTCCCCCTCTAATCCCTTTGCCAATTTGCCTTTGCGGCATACATTGCCTTAACTATGAAATTCTTACCGACCACAAAATATGAACTGAAAAAGCTCGGCTGGGATCAACTTGATATAATTCTCATCTCCGGCGACAGCTATATCGACTCGCCCTATATTGGCATCGCGGTTATCGGACGGCATCTGGTCAATCACGGCTTTCGAGTCGGGATCATCGCTCAACCCGATCTGTCCTCTGAACGAGACATCATGCGCCTCGGCGAGCCAAAACTGTTCTGGGGGGTCAGCGGTGGGTCGGTTGATTCAATGGTGGCCAATTACACCGCCACGAAGAAAAAACGAAGATCAGACGACTTCACTCCGGGCGGAATCAACAACCGGCGGCCGGATCGAGCCGTGATTGTTTACAGCAATCTCATTCGTATGTATTTCAAGCATACCAAGCCGATTGTCCTGGGTGGGATCGAGGCCAGTCTGCGAAGAGTCGCGCACTACGACTATTGGTCGGACAAGATTCGTAAATCAATTCTGTTCGATGCCAAAGCGGATGCTCTGGTTTATGGTATGGGTGAGAAGACAATTCTACAATTGGCCGAGGCTATCAGACAAGGCGAAAATTGGAAAAAAACAGGCTCCGTTTGCTATATCTCCAATGAACCTCCCGAGGACTATATTGAGCTCCCTTCGTTTGATGAAGTTCAGCATTCCAAATCGAAATTCACGGAAATGTTCCACACGTTCTATAAGAATAACGACCCTATCACCGCTAAGGGTTTGTATCAAAAAAGCGACACTCGGTATCTGATTCAAAACCCACCCGGAAGTTATCTCACTCAGGATGAGATGGACAAAGTCTACGAAACCAATTTTGCCCTTGAGCAGCATCCTTACTACCAGAAACTCGGCCCCGTAAAAGCGCTGGATACTATCAGGTTTTCATTGGCCACGCATCGTGGCTGTTACGGTGAGTGCAATTTCTGTGCCATAGCCGTTCATCAGGGACAAACAGTAAGGTGGCGTTCGGAACAGTCGATTCTAAACGAAGCAAAAAGATTCAACTCGCACAAAAAATTCAGAGGCGTTATCAGTGACGCCGGCGGACCAACGGCCAATATGTATGGGTTTGAGTGCGACAAAAAACTTAGCAAAGGCTGTTGCGAAGATAAACGCTGCGTCAGTCCCACCCTCTGCCCGCTCATAAAACCTGACCACAGTCAACAGATGAGCCTGCTGACCAAGCTTGCGGCCGTGGATGGCGTCAAGAAAGTTTTCGTCGCCAGTGGTATTCGGTATGATCTGATTATTGAGGACAAGCGGTTTGGCAAAAAATATCTTAATCAGTTGGTGAACAAACATACTTCGGGCCAGTTGAAAGTAGCACCGGAACATACCGATGAC
>JAUXBO010000306.1 GCA_030619345.1 Candidatus Zixiibacteriota bacterium
CATAGCGACCATCATTCTCCTTCAGGGCGAACTCGACCAAAACTACACCGCCTCAAAAGCATCGGCCTGGCCCTGGCCGCACTGACATTATCCCCGTGCATCAACGAAGTACACGAATTGTCAGGACCGCAGGGGTCCTGACCTACTATAAGAAACCCGGAATTACTTCTTTTTCACATCGTCCTTGCACAGAACAGAAAAGAATTCGTTGAAATGCATCTCTTTTGGTTCCCAGTTAAACGGGCCGAGAGATATCGAGTTGCTTCCGGCCATCACTCTTTCCCGATGGAAGCTGTTTTCCTCTTTTCCTGATACTCGGAATATCACCGGCATCTCAAACGAGGCCGGAACTTTCTTGGTGATAATATCCGCATCCACCCAGTACTGGCCATCGCGCTGATTGATTTTGTATTCAACCTTGAATTCCGGGAAGCCAACGGAATACATCCAGTGCTCAAAAAACCAGCCCAGATTTTTGCCGTAATATTTTTCGGCCAGCAGCTTAAAGTCGTCGTTGGAGAACCGCTTGGTGTTGGCAGTAAAAATCAGTTCGTACAGAAAACGGGTGAACGCTTTGTCCGATCCGGTTTCAGTGTCATACATCAGGAACCTGAGCATGTGCAGTGTCCAGGCGCCTTTGTTGGCATAGACCGATTTGTAGGATATGCTCTCAGTCTCTCTCAGGCCGCAGGCAAGAGGGATGTCGCGACCGCGTTCAGTTATTCGATAGACTGAATCTCTCTTGAAAAGAAGGTTAGAATAGAACTCGCTTCCTTCAAGGGCGCTCTCAAGATATAGCATGGCCATGTACTCTGGAACAGCATGATCGAGCCAGTATTCCCGCTCGGACAGAGGCTGTACCCCGGAACCGTACCATTGCCGTGCGACCGAATATCCGGCCACAGCATCGAAACCACCAATGGCTTCCATAGTGCCATCACTGACACAGGCGATTTGCGGTAGTTTGATCAGACCGGGAGCAGAGATAAGATAACCCTCAGGATAAACATATTCAACAAACGTACCCGAAGGTGCCCCGACCTTTCCAGAAAAAAAGTTGAAGGCTCCAAGCGTTGCCTTGCGATATCGTTTATCTGAAATGAAGCAGTTCTGACTTTTCTTGAGATGTTTGGATTTCAAAAAGTTCATAGACACGCCGATGTCAGTAGCAACTGTAATAGTATCATACCCGGCTGCGAATCCCTGCAGATAAAGATGATGATACGGCTTCTGTGTGCTGACTTGGCAGGTTTGGAATTTTTTATTAACATCGGTGGTTACGGAGCGATCGGTAATTATATAATTGTAGCCCTTGGGGAAAGTCACATCAAACGTATGGAATACCGGCGTCGGATCTTCCACGAAGGGGAACGGCGAATCATAATCGTTGCCATGATACCAGAGAGTAATGTCAAGCGTGTCCCCTTTGTAACTATATTGAGAAAGGATCAGGCCAAGAAATCCAAAGTCTTTGCGACGCCAGAAGTTTGTCAGTTCGCTACCGCTGGCTGCGGAATCGACTCTCAAATTGTAGTGCAAAAAAAGACTGACAAAACGCAGGCTGTCAGCGTTTACAATAAACTTAATGTTTCCTTCGCCCTTGCTGACAGTTCTTCCGTCCAACCCACCCATCTCCAGGCTTCCTGTCAAAGAAATAGAAGTCGTTGGGTAGGCAATGTCGGACATTTTGGAATCATCGATTATCTGACGGTTCTCTCGCTGAAATATGGCTGCCTCGGTCGCGACTACGTCGCCGCCCTCAAATTCATAGGAGATTCGCACCTGTTCCGGCCGACTGGGGTCGAAGCAGAAATTGTACCGGTTGAAGTCTATCCAGAAATAACCGTCGTCGTCTCGCTCGTACATTGACCGCAGTAATTGAAAGTAGTTGTCGTATTTGTGTTTGATGGTCGGTTTGAAAAACAGTTCACCCTGAGCCTTACCTTTGGCAGCGGTATTGTACACGCGCCAACTCAGGTGCTCATCAGCAAAGCTGAATTGTTCTTTTAGTTTCAAGTCAAAGTCATCGGACATGCGTATGAAGCAAACTTCGAAATCCTGATTGACCACCGAATCACCAGAAATGGAGAGCAGTGATTGTCGCTCCAGATGCGAGGGCACATCGATCCGGGCATGCCCCTGACCGATAAATATCGCCGCCGTTGGACGGCCCTCAATAAAGCGCAATAGATGGATGGAGCC
>JAUXBO010000116.1 GCA_030619345.1 Candidatus Zixiibacteriota bacterium
ATTGGGTGGCCCACCATTTATGGTGGGGTAATAAATCTGTGTCGGGTTTCGGGTTCGCATACGAACACCGGAACCCGACCTACTGAAAGGAAGTGCGAACATTAATGAATACGCTTGGGCGATACTTCATCCTGGGCAGTATCTGCTTTGTACTCATTATAATAACTAATTGCACTAAGATCGTCCTGCCCAAATCCGGGATATTAGGCATAGTGTTGTTAAGTGACGGGACCAAAGTTCACGCCGCAAGCTACTATGCCTTGAATAGGTACTTAGATCAATTCGCTCGCAAAATAACCGAGAAAATACCTAACGTAGGAGAAACTGATCTCCGCACCCAGAGTAGATGCGCTGAGGAGACAGAGTACTTTTTGTTTAGGAACATGGAATTTGGTGTTGATCACGGCAACCGTATAGATCAATTTCGGATAGATTCCCTTCTTGTTGCACCTCCCCGGGGACAATACAGTGTTCTGGATTCAGTATTTACGGGATTGATACTAGCTGATGATAGCACAGCCCTGTATATTGGAGAGATAAGAGACTTCAACCCACAATGGTCCTTGCCTTTCTCTTTGGAAGGGGGCAGTATCCAAGTACAATATGACTTGAACTGTTTTGACAACCTAAGTGATCTTCTAATCGGAAGTAGTGGCATGCGCAATTGCCATAAGGTCTTTTTCCATTGTGATTCAGTTGGTGTGTTCATAGATAGTATAATGGATTTCGATTGCCACTAGAGGTCCTCTCGTGTTTTATTCTCGCATACGAATACCGGAACCCGACGCTTTTAAGTAATAATATGAATACCGAAATCATCATCAAAAACTACCGTGACGACAAAGAACTAAGAAATAAGTTCTTTGCGTTCATTGATCAAGTTTTCCCCTCAGCTGACTTCCACACCTGGCATGCCATGGGTTTCTGGTCGGACGAGTATATTCCCTATTCTATTTTCGAGGACGATAAGATCGTCGCCAACGTCTCCGTCTCGCTGATGGATTTGATTCTGAAAGGAAAAGCCGTAAAAGCGATTCAGTTCGGAACGGTCGGCACTCTACCTGACTATACCGGGCGTGACTACTCGCGGCAATTGATGGAACTGACGCTCAACAGATATCAGAACGAAATCGACACGATGTTTCTTTTCGCCAACGAAAGCGTTGTTGACTTCTATCCGAAGTTTGGATTCGAACAGCATTACGAAAGCAGTTTTATCAAGAAAGTAGAGTTGGACAATTCACGATTTCGAGCGAGACCGTTATCGATTGAGAATGAGTCAGACCGAGCGATTGTTAGAAAACTTCTGGGAAGTCGGCGTCCACTCACGGAGCGATTTGGGGCAAAGAACTATGACTTCGTTTTCTACTGGCATTGGATCAACAGCTTCCCAAGCAGATTACTCTATCTCGAAAAAGAAGATGTCATCTTTATCACAACCGAGCGAGACGGTCTACTGAATGTCTGGGATGTTATTTCAAAAAAGCCGTTTGACGTTATAGCATCGCTGCCCCACGTAATTCAGTCGGATATAATTGCATCTGTGACTTACCACTTCCCACCGGATGTGTATGACTATGTCTTTGATGAAGTGACAAAATGCGAGGACTCCCTCCTGTTCGTACGCGGAGTGTTTCTTGATGGAACTCAGCCATTCAAATTCCCCACCACTGCCGAAACATAGCCAAAACCAAAATGTCTCAAATTTGTAGGTCGGGCTTGCCCTCCCGACAATTTGGAATCGGATTGCAGATATTGGAAAAACTGTCGGGACCATAAAGGTCCCAACCTACGGTTGAATCCCCACCAACTCGCGGAGTTTTGCCAATTCCGCCTCGGTAAGATAACGCCAACTGCCGCTCTTGATTCCGGCTGAAGTAATCCCGGCAAACTCCGTTCTCGTCAGACGCTGCACCGGATGCCCAACCGCTTTGCAGAGCTGTTTAACCTCCCGCTTGCGTCCTTCGCAAAGATACAGCCTGACTCTCGACCACTCTCTGGAGAGATTTAATATTTCCACCTGCGCACGACCAACGGCTCCGTCCTCAAGTTTGATGCCTTTCTCAATCCTGTCGCCGGCCTCGGTCGTAAAGGCGCCCTTCACCCTGGCCTCATAGACCCGAAGTACTTGAAACTTGGGATGGGACAACCTGAAAGCCAGTTCCCCGTCGTTTGTAAGCAGCAGCACGCCCTGGGTATCATAATCCAGCCGCCCGATCGGGTAAACACGCACGGCCAGGCCGGAAAGGTAGTTCACTACAGTTTTTCGCTTGAACGGATCATGGAGAGTCGTCATTACCTGCCGAGGTTTATTCAGCACCAGGTAGACCTTTTTTTCGGCAGGCTTGACCAGAGCGCCGTCAACTCTGATTTCATCAACCGCCTCATCAATTACCAGACCCACCTTTTCAATGGTAATATTATTGAGTGTGACTCTTCGCTCGGCAATTAGCTTTTCGGCTCCACGCCTGGAAGTCACCCCACACAGGGAGAGATATTTGTTGATCCGAATCAATAAACCATCTCGGATTCTAAAAGTAATGTCGGATCGGACCGACTACTAAATCGCGGTCGTACAATCAGGTAGCATCGACATCAACAATGACGCCGACCGTACTGTGCAAACTATCATGATCCCCGGACCGATTATCTATGCTATCTTCTTCGGCTAAACTGGCTATGACCTCTACGGGAATTTCCGCGTCACTGTCATCTTCGGCAGGCTCCACCGTTTCAGAATCATCCGACGACAGTGATTCATCACGTAGTGATTCATCACTCAATTCCACAGCTTCAGCCAATTCAACCGGTTCAACCGGTTCCGAAGTTTCAGCAGGTTGCTCTGCAGCCACTTCGATTTCAGGTTCCTGCTCTTGTGGCTGATCGCTTGTCGTTTGTTCCGAACTGTCCTTGCCGTCCTGATCGAGATTGAAGATTCCATCGGCTACATTGAATTTGACAAATTCCTCTTCTCTGGCCGAGAGTTCCAGTTTCGTCTGATTGGTGGACTCTTCGGCTTTGAGCAATTCTTCTATCTCACGCATCTGCGGCAAGTCTGTAAGAGCGTTCAATCCAAAGAATTTCAAAAACTCAGCCGTAGTCCCGTATTGCAGTGGCCGCCCGACGGTTTCAGCCCGACCCGCAATAGTGATCAGCTTTTTTTCAAGTAGGTTGTGGACGACGCCATCGGAAGCTACACCGCGAATATGCTCAATATTGGTCTTGGTGACCGGTTGGCGATAGGCTACAATCGCTAACGTCTCAAGGGAGGCGCGGGTGAGGCGCAACTTGCGTTGACGGGCGAAAAGCTCCTCCACGTAGCCGGAGTATTCCGGGATTATATGAAACTGAAATCCGCCGGCAATCTCGCGAATTCTAAACGAAGACACCGCTTCGGTGTATCGATTATTGAGCTGCGTAACCGCCGCGGTGACAGCCGAAGGGGTTGCTTCGTCAATAACGTCGGCGATACGCCGCGCGGCCAGCGGTTCCGGGGCAGCCAGGATCAGTGATTCAACGGCAGCGATGTCAAACTTGAATTCCATTAATCTACTTCCATTATTTCTTTGGTTTCGTTTACAGTGACCAGATCAATTGCCCGAGCTTCATCATTGAAGTTCTCTCCGCGGTAGACTCTCAATTCAGCAAAAGGTACCGACTGATGAATCGATATACGTCGAGCCCGCGTCAGTTCCAGAATTGCAATGAAAGTCACAACGGCAATAATTTTCCGCGGTATGTCAGCAAATAACTCGGTGAAGGTAGCAAAATCCCTTTTGGCCATGATGTGCAACACCGTTTTCATACGGTCTTCAATCGAGATTTCTTCCCAAACTACTTCATGGGTAACTTCTTCATGGCGGTTCTTGAGTACTGCCTGAAAAGCGCCCATTAAATCAAACAGGGTCGTCGCAGGCTGATAATCAACGCGACCCTTGATCTCTCCCACCGGTGAAGGCGGTACATAGTTTCTTTCTTCATCCAGCGCCCGTTCGCGTAATACATCCCCCGCTTCCTTGTATTTGCGATACTCGATCAGAGCCATCACCAGCTCTTCTCTCGGATCCATTTCCTCAGGATCATTCTCGTCCCGCGGGAGCAGCATTCGGCTTTTGACCCGTATCAGGGTCGCCGCCATCAGGATGTACTCGCCTGCTATTTCGAGATTTAGCGTCGTCATCATTTCGATATACTGTAAGTACTGCTGTGTGATTTTCGAAACCGGGATTTCATAAATATCAACTTCTTCTTTTTTTAGAAGATACAAGAGAAGATCAAGCGGTCCGTGAAAAACTCCCAGATCAACTCGGTATCCATTTTCCCTGGTCTCAACCGCAATGTCCATTTACTTACCCTTCGATCGATAATTCGTTTTCATAGCCGACCGCACTTTTTCCATAACGATTTCAGCGCGCGTTCGTGCTCGATCTCCACCCATCTTCAACACGTCCCAGACGAAGTCTGGTGTTTTCTGCAGTTCTACTCTCTTGTCTCTGATCGGCTGCAAGGCATTATTTAGGTTCTTGTTAAGAATCATCTTGCAGTCAACACAACCCAGTTTCCCGGATTTACACGATGGAGCTATTTCATTATCCGGGTCTTCCGTATAGACGCGATGCAACAAAAATACCGGGCATTTTTCAGGATGGCCCGAGTCTCCCTGGCGGAGTTTTTCCGGATCAGTATAAAATGACCGGAGTCTTTTCTCGGTCTGTTTTTCGGTGAAGGCCAGCGGGATATGGTTGTCATACGACTTCGACATCTTCCGATTGTCGGACCCCAGAATCAGTGGGATTTCCCGCAGTAGCGCTTCGGGCTCATTCAGAGTTTTACGATAAATGCTATTAAACCGTTTGGCCAGGTCAGCGGCCAACCAGATATGTTTTTCCTGATCTTTGCCGACCGGAACCTTGTGAGCATTGTAAAGACAAATGTCAGCCGCCTGCAAAACCGGATAGCCGAGGAATCCATAAGAATCAAGGCTGTCTTTTTTCTCCTGGTAGGTGGGCAGACGGGTCAGGGTCGGCACCGTGATTAGCATCGAGAATATCAAGTGCAGTTCGGCATGCTCTTTAACTTCGGACTGGATGAAGATGGCGCACTTATCGGGATCGAGACCGGCAGCCAGAAAGTCTATCGCCATCTCAAAGATATTACTTTTCATCTCCTTAGTATCGTTGAAGGCAGCAGTCAGGGCATGCCAATCGACGATACAGAGGAACATCCAGTAGTCTTCCTGCAGATTGACCCAATTTCGAAGCGCGCCTTCGAGATTTCCAATATGGAGCGCTCCGGTCGGCTGTGCCCCGGACAGAATTGTTTCCTTCCGGGCCGGGCTCTTGTCTTTTTCTCTGTTTTTGCTCATAGTAGTATCACCTTAGAAAACCGCGCTCAGAGCGCAATTTCCCAGACTTCGATATTATCGCTCTGGCTAAACTAAATCAATTAAAACTTTGGTTTAATTCATCGTTGTCGGACAATGATTTACAAAAAGAATTGGGAACTGTTAGGACTGGGCAAATCCGTTAGTATCCATAAAGAGGAAAGGACGCCACCGGTCGGCCACGGAGATGTTGCGCTGGATAAAACGGATAAATGACGGTCGGGCCGGACGACGGTGGAGCTTCATCTTGGCCTGTTCGGGAGTTCGGTCACCTTTGATGTTATTACATCTGGCACAGGCACAGACCATGTTCTCCCAAGAATCATCGCCACCCTTTTTCTTGGGAATAACATGATCAATAGTCATCGGTCCCTTGGTAGACGAACAGTACTGGCATCGGTTGTCATCTCTGACCATTATGTTTTTGCGCGTCAACATGATACGCTTGTAAGGAACACGCCGATACTGCCACAGTCGAACGACTGACGGCAGCGGATAACTTCTCGTAACCGTCCGAAGCTTCAATCCATCGGCTGTCTCAATCATCTCCGCTTTACCTTGAAACAGAAGTACAATAGCTCTACGGGCGGTACAAATTTGCAATGGCTCGTAGTTCTGATTCAGAAGCAAGACATTTCTGTTGACCAGTGCAATACTCATAATAAGCAACCTAAATGATATGACAACGCCAGGGCAGGTCTAAGGATGTTGGCACGTGTTGCAACCTGGCAAGTAACAACACCGTTGTGGTGCTGCCGGTCAATCATATTATTTAAAGGTAAGTAACGAGATGGTATTGTCAACCTCAATTCCCTCGACAGACGCAAGCGGCCAATGGAATCTATCGCTGGACACTAAAACATTAATTGTAGCGATAACGACGCGCTGAATCCACCCCAGATGGTAGCCTTGTCATCCTGTTCCGGTGCTGGCGGCTCCGACCCCTCACCGCCATCGTCACCGCTCTCCTTCACAATTGAGATCGGTACCCACTGAGAGACAGCTGCATGAAATTCCCAATGGCCAAATTTTAAGACAGGGTTTAGTCTTATACGAGCCAGATCGGCCCGGTGGAGTTTCAGTTCTACCGACCTGAGATCATCCACACCAAACCCAAACAGCAACGGCCGCCAATTTACCATCGTGAAGAATGGCTCAATACGCAGCCAATCCAACCCGGCCAGCATTTGGAACCGGCCTCTCTTGTCCACCCGGTAATCCAAGCGACCAAAATTCCAATCACCACCTGCTCGTGCAATCAGATGCCGACGCTCACCAAGGTACCGAAGAATTCCTTCCAGAAACGGCCACAACTGAACCGATCCCGCCAGGTCCCCGTGTCCGTATCCATGGCCGTAAAGCAGACTCCATCTTCTGAACGAAGTTTTTGCATACCAGTATTCAATTGAAAAATCAGCGATACCATAATAGCCGAACCTCCGTCCGCCATCGTAGAGGCGAAGTCGACTGTCAAGGAAGATTCTCCTGATGCCAAGTGTCATCATGACGTTGTGGCCGATCATACCCTGCGCCTCAACCCTCTCGTCCTGCCAGAATCCATCGACAACTCCAAGAACGCTCTTTTCCGGACTTTCCCCAACTACCGGCTCAGCCGGATGGATGTCACCTTCAAGATAGTCGGAGACAATCCGAAACGAAGAACTGTCACCAATCGATAAAGTTATTCGTTCGTAGTATAACGGAGTGCGCCAATCAATTTTTCTCCGTTCGATCACATAGCTGCTGTCATCCTCGTAGTACTCGTAGCTGGCTTCGCTGAATTCGGGCAGGGGGTTTTTCAAACCCCTCTTTAGAGTCATATTAATGATTGGCACGGGTTGCAGCGATCCCGAAACGCTCCACTCATTTC
>JAUXBO010000206.1 GCA_030619345.1 Candidatus Zixiibacteriota bacterium
AAGCGATGTTGCCGATTATGATAAAGGCCATTATAACAACGTGGGCCATCGTCTGCGGTCCCATAGTTTTGAGCCCCGGAGTGCCGTATTCTTCAAATCTCGGATAGTCGTCAACTAGCTCCGATTCATATTCGGCCGCACCCTTGACCCCACCCAGAATTCCCAATATCTGTTTAGGATAATATGGATACAACTGGGGAGCTACGACCGCCGCGACTCCCACCCCAATAGGAATGTTACCCGGATCGCCGATAAATAGAACCCATTCTTTGGGTCCCGGTTTACCGCCACCAATTGAGATCACCAGATCGAGGTCTTTGCATGAGCGTATTTTATCAAAAATCGGGATACTGTCCAGTGGGACCGAGTTGACATCGGTCGGAAACATCTTCCTGATGTCCGTGATGATGACATTCAGCACACCCTCGTTGCCAGCCTTGTACCCAATATTAACATAATCCTCAAGCGGTTTTATATCAGGGAAGCCGGGCAAAATAAACTGATCGAGTGACTGTGACAGAAGCGCCTGACCGGTGGCCCAGAGCGACATGAAAATGACTTTGTGGTTTTTCTCCAGACAATGGCGGCTGATGGCATTCGCCATCGGCTGAACTTCGGGTGCCATCGCCGGGTCGAAATCAAACGACAATAGAATAGTTGAACCTTCAGGCATATTCTCAATCCGATCGTAGACTGCTTTGACAATTGGAGTCGCTGTCTCCTCAAATGTTATCGGAAACAGAACTGGAGCCGCCACGGAAAGGAATATGAACAGGAAAATGACGCGCCGGTCAAGTTCACGCCCCATTACAGATCGGACCAACAAGAACAGCAAACCGCCGAAGATAATCGTCATGGAGATGATAATTCCGATATTAGGCACGGTCATCTCCCAGGTATGTTCGTTCAATGCCCAGTATCAGGCGAAGCGACATGGAAACGACACCGAGTCCGATACCGATCATGATGGCGCGCTGTCCGGCCAGATTAGGCGAGTTCATAATCCAGATGGCCAGGTTGGGAATCTGGAAAATTGAGAATGATTCCGGTATCCAAGCGGTCAGGGCCATGCCAAAAGGCGTTCGACCAAGCAGGATTATGAAAGCGGCCACAAGGAGAATTGTTGCTTCTCTATTTTTGGCCCGGAAAGCACGATAAGATGCCGAGGCCACAAAGAACGCCAGCAAGGCGTACATAGTTGACTGGAGTGGATTGAGAATGTAGTTAAAGCTCTCCTGAAACCAGGAGCCTTCGGCTGTCACCGAAGAGGCAATGTCACCCGGGTTGCCAATCTTGAACAGACCGGCCGCCAGTATGAAAGCAAACCCGACCAGCGTCACAATTGAAAAACCCCAATCCGGTTTCCGCTTCATCAGTTTTGTAACATGAACGCGAACCAGATTGCCGCCACCCAAGAAAAAGGCGAAGACAGCAATAATATCAAAAAAGAGCGTGAAATCCTCGCCCAGGGTTTCCATCGGCGGAATAAATACTGATAGTATCAGCAAGGTGCCGACGAAAAACGTTATAAATAATGGTATCTGTCTTTTCATATCACTTAGTTGAGAATACCGAGCTTAAAGTGTCAACCACGGTCTGCATCGCTTCGACATGCCAGGCGGAGGCTATCGTCGTGGCCAGGACTCCAATAAGAATTACAAACATAGCCAGTGCTTTTCCAACATCCTGACCCTTGAGCGAACCGAGCGCTCTGGGCTCGTCTGATAAATAAGCTGAGGCCGCAAACAGTTCTTCACCGATGAGCGTGAAATCGCAGGCCGCTATAAAAAATGGCAACTGGGCCGGACGCGCGGTACCAGCAATCTGGATAGCTCCGATAGAGTTTCCGGTTTCAGCGAGAATCAGTGATTCTGCAAAAAAAGCGCCAAGCAAAAAGACTGTGGCTGGTTTTTCTCGCACCATGATGCCATCGACATGAGCCACATATCCAAACTGTTCATCGGTTACATAGGTGACAATATCATCATGGTATTTGTCCGGTCGCCCCGCAGTTTGAAAAGATGCTTTGATAGTTTCTCTCGCCGCAGTCATAACGAGCGAACGAGACACCGGCATAAACAGCTTGGTATCATATTCGGCAATAGTACCGGCGATTCGTCCCAGAATCGTCAGACCGGCCAACGTCTGGACATCATCCATATCCTGAATACCGGGAATAAACAAGATAGAGCGACCCATTTCTGTCGCACGACCCACAGCATCATCGATCGCCTCAAGTCCGGCGATTTTTCGTACAAAGAGCTTCTTCTTGCGAGCGGTCCTGATAAAATACATGATGGCAGAGGTAATAAACAAGGCGATCAGAAAGAGCCACTTCTTTTCGTAGTTCAGCCACTCTCTTTCGGGGCTGATTGCGGCTGTTGCGTTAGAAGAATACTCTCCGCTTACCGTCACGGCAGCCACTACATAGCTGTAGCTGCTGTCACCCGAAAGATCGTGATCAGTGAAATTATTATTACCGGGAGTGAGCTCTTCAATCATCTCCAATTCGCCACCGTTGGTCGCTCGATATACGCGGTAGGCAAGAACGAGCCCGTCAACGAGCTGGTCATCTATCGACGGCACCCACGAAAGCTCCAGCGCTTCGGCATCGTCATATTTATATTCGGAAGCAATTACGGAAGTTGGCGGAGCGGCAACAACGAGGTTGGTGTCTGTAACTACTGTTGAATCGATAGTTTCAGATTGGGCCTTCACGGAGACAGAGAGAGAACATATTGCGGCAACGATAAATATGCTGAGACAGAGCCCATTCGATTTGCGGCGGCAATTAAACACTATTTGATCATTCCCAGCCAGTCGCCGAACAAAAAATCGAGCCGACCGATTAGCAGTGACATACGGCTCATGACCGTATATCCAAACGAAGCGCCGAAAGTTATCATCAGGAAAAAGATACCGACTTTGGCCGTAGCGCCAAAGGCGCCCTTGTGTTCTTTTGAGAAAAAGAAATAGACAAGGCCTGAGAAAGTCCCGACAGCTATTACGATGTTTCCGATTATATCGTAGGCTCCGGCGGAGTAGTCAGGGCCTAAAAGCGGCATGATGGTGTCTTCCACCTGTCGCATAACATTTGACGAGAAATAGTTAATCAGGTAGAACCCGGCCGTGGCTCCCACAATGAAGGCAAGCGGCCAGCGTGAAATCCATCCGATCTTGGGAACCAGGCGCATAAGCATCAAAAGGCCGAGGAAGGCGCCGATGTATAGCATCGAGTCGTCACCTTTGCCGACCCAGAATTTGCCGTAGATATTATCCCAGAACAGTGTTACAAACCAGTAGCCGGCAGATATGCCCACAAAAATGGCTTCACATAGTTTGTACCAGGCGTTGTCCTTGTACAGGAATGAAAAAATTCCCATCGTCAGGAATGCCGCTACCCAGATTGCAAAGTGTTCCATAATCTACAGCGCCTTACAACTTCCGCTTTCGTCCACCTCGGAAATAGGCGACGTTTCCAATAATAATAAAGGCTATCACAATCATGTGCGCAAACGACTGTGACAGCATGAACTTGGTTCCCTTCCCTACCGTCCCGGTCAACAATTCAAATTCTGCCGCACCATTCATCCCACCGAGTATCCCGATCAACTGACCGGACCTGATGTAGGGATAACATTGCGGAGCCTGCACGGCGGTATTTCCAGCACCCATTTTGAGGCCGTAACGGTCGACCGCTACCTGTACCCATTCGACCGTTCCAGGATAGCCCGCTGAGAAGTTAAATCCGTAATCAATATTTGAGAAATTCTTGACGTTTTTCACGAGTGGTAATTCGTCGTACGGAGTACCACTGTAATCAGTCGGGAACATCGATTTGAAGTCGGAGCCCATCCGCTGGATCACAAACTCGTTCCCGGTTTGGAACCCCAGATTCACATAGTCGATTCCGTATTGAAGATTCTTGGCCGCAATCGATTCATCGAGCATAACTTTTTCAATGGCCATATTCGCCTGCTGTGGTCCCTGGGGCCAGAGCCCGATGACAATGACTTTGAGATCGTTGTTGAAACAATAGCGGAAAAATGACTCGGCCATCGGCTGCAGTTCCGGGGCCGACGGCGGATCGTAATCGAACGCGCTCAACACTACCGAACCAGGTGGGAGTTCTGCTATACCATCATAAAGCGTCTGCACTTCGGGCGATATCTTAATTTGCTGTGAGAGGGACATGAAAAACGGAAGGGTCACCGAAATTCCGACATATAGGAATACGACCCGGCGGCCAATCATCTTGCCCTGGAGCGTCAAGTATAGAATTACCAGAAGCGAGACGACAATCAGAGCCACCACCGTCATTGACAATCCGAATGAAAACTGAAAGCCGGTCATCCAACCATCGACTTTGCCCCAGTACATAATGACAAAGAAAACTGTCATAACAGCCACAACCAGCATTTCTTTCAGGCGCGTACTCATCAGTCGCCCCCTCCAAGATGCGAACGTTCAATACCAACAATAATCCTCAAAGAAGTGGACACGATACCAAGAGCAATGCCAATCATGATCGCCCGCTGCCCGGCCGTCTGGGGGAAGGCCATGATCCAAGTAGCGAGATTAGAAAGTTGAGCACCCTCGGGCATAAATCCGGAGATAACATCTCCGACCGGCACCCGTCCCAACATTACAAAGAATGCGGCCGCCAGCAACAGCGTGGCTTCCAAGTTACGGGCACGGAAAGCTCGATAAGAAGCCGAAGCAACAAAGAAAGCCAGGATAGCGAACATTGACGACGACAGTGGTGTGTAAACAAAGTCATACAACCAGGTGAACCCGGTTCCCGGCTCACGGAACTCTTCGCCTTCAACACCACCCATAATGACGATTAACAGGAAAAACAGTAATATCACTACAGAATAGGCCCAGTCTTTTTTCTGGTTGGCAATCTTCTGGACTGAAATCTTGATGAGTTTAA
>JAUXBO010000084.1 GCA_030619345.1 Candidatus Zixiibacteriota bacterium
AGGCCACAACATACCTGTCTTTTGGTTTTAGATGTTCCGTAACGGTAAAATAGTCGCCCATTATCTGACAGGGATGAACAAGGTCAGTTAACCCGTTCACAATCGGCACTGTAGCATTCCGGGCTAACTCAACAACATCGGATTGCTCAAAGGTTCTTATCATTATCAGCCCAACATAACGCGACAAAACCTGGGCAGCATCGGCCACCGTTTCCCGCTGGCCCAGCTTAATCTCGGGACCGGTAACGTATATGGGCGAACCGCCTAATTCCGAGATACCAACCTCGAATGATATGCGCGTTCTCAACGATTCTTTTGTAAAAATACAGGCCACAGACTTGCCTTGAAGCGGTTTGGGACTGATTTCACCCGATTTCATTTTTCGACAGAGGTCAAAGACCTGATTGACTTCGGCAGCGGTAAAATCAGTAATCTGGCAGAGCGAGCGTGGCATAAGTCCTCCAAAATCGTTGTAAAGCTTTATCTCATTTGAAACTAACTTGGCGGAATAAGCCTCATATTGGCTCCACTGTCAAGGCAGCCAGATGATATTTTCATCAAAGAAAGCTAAAATGGGTGTCTTTTTTTATGTTGCCAACTATTCGGCTGCAGAAGTATTCTTTTCAGGCAAACTTCCCAATTGGGGAACTGATAAAGAGATCGAGAAGAATACGAAAGTAATGAGTTAGTCCCAATCAAGACTCGAGGAGGAGCACATGAAGGGATTTGTGAGAATTGCAACCGTACTGGCCCTGATTATGGCTTTGGCGGTACCGCTGCAAGCTGAGACCGATCTTAGTTTTAGCGGCCAGATCAGGAACCAATCATTTGCTGCCAAGACTTCATTTGACACGGCTGCAGAATTTCAAACCTACGACCTGTTGCGTACCCGCTTTAACATCAAAGCTAAGGTCGATGACAACGTTACTGCGTTTGTCCAGTTCCAGGACAGCCGAACCTACGGAATCGACGGCTATTCTGGTACAACCAAAGCCGGCAACAATGTCGATCTGCACCAGGCATATTTTGCAATCGACAACCTGCTTGGCGAAGGTTGGGGTATGATGGGCGGCAGATTCGAATTCGCCAAAGGTAATCATCGAGTCTTGGGAAATGTCGGCTGGAGCAACATTGGCCGATCCTGGGATGGAGGTACCTTTTGGTACACCCAGGATAAATACACCATCACCGGCTTTGCTCTGAAGATCGCCGAACGTGACCCGATCGATGCCACAACGTTTCTGAGCAATCAGGACTATACCGTCTACGGACTTTACGCAGAGCTAAAAAAATGGAACCTGGATCTGTTTATCCTGATGGAAGAAGATGCTCGCAAAGTTCTAAAGGTCGATCCCATTGCCACGATGACCGACACCACAGTCGAAAAAGCGATGGAACGAGTGACATTCGGCATGTATTATCACCGTACTTATAACAAGTTCGACTATAAGATGAACTTTGCTCTCCAGGGCGGAAAATATGTAAAATGGGATACCACTACCACCTCGTCCGACTATCTCCATGGTTTCGAGTATAACTTTGGCGGTATGATGTTCGCGGCCGAAGGCGGTTATTCATTCATGGACGCTCACAATACGCGTGTAGCAGTTGGAATTGACTTTACGTCCGGTGACAATACGGCGGATGACAAGGACAAGGTGTACCGCAATCTCTTCTGGACCGGTCATAAATTCAACGGCTATATGGATTACTTCCTCGGCGGCGGCCCCAACGGCCTGATGGACTTCATGCTGCGCGGCAAGACCGATATCACCAGGGGTTGGACATTGGCGGCCGACTTGCATATGTTCTCATCAGCGCAGAACTACCTGGCTGATGACCCGGCAACAACAGCAGTCGAAACTTCCAAGGATGTCGGCATGGAGATTGACCTTACCGTTAAGACAACTCGTGTAAAAGGTATTGGTCTGCAGTGGGGTGTCTCCTACTTCATGGCCAAGGATGACTTTGCCGGTATGACTGACAAAGACCCGGGCGTTTGGTCGTATGGCATGGCTACTGTGAACTTCTAAGTTTTTTCGATCTCAATATCAAAGGGCCGTTCTATTAGAACGGCCCTTTTTTTGAGATAGAGAAAAACTGGGCTCTTTCTTCGTGAAATGGCCCTGTTTGCATCACCCTACTTTATTCTTGCGCCCGGCAACAGTACGGCCAATATTCCGTATCAAATCCTGAAAGGAACTCTGTTAGCGGATACGTTTATGAACGGAAAAAAAGCATTTTTTGGAATCGCACTGATCTTGCTCGGTGTACTCTTGTTAGGGAGAAGCGCCAATCTGTTTATTTTTGGATTCGTGGATCTGCTTCCATTTCTGTTTATCGGTGCCGGTATCTGGTTCATCATCCGCCGAAGACGGCAGGAAGAAACTCTGCGCCGACATACCGAGTCCGGTTCTATCCATGTCAATGTAACAGTAGACGAAACTCCCCAAAGCGCTTCAACATCCCAATCGTACGCTTCGCCGAACGACTTTGCCCAAACTCAGCAACAGACTTCCGGACCGAGCCAAACCGACTTTGGCGGTACTCGAGCATCACAGGCCCCAGAGCAGGACAGCGCCGGTTGCCTTAAATACAGCAAATTGATCGGCGATATGTTTGTCGATTGCAGTAATTGCAGACTTGAAAATATTGAAGTCTCTGGTTTTCTCGGAGACATTGAAGTCAATTTGAGCAACGGCAAGTTGCGCGAGGGACTCAACCGACTGATCATCTCGCACTTCATCGGGGATGTACGAATCCTGGTGCCGCGAGACTTTGAATACTTTGCCCAATGTTCCAACTTCATCGGAGAAATTGAATTGGGTGCCAAGAGAACCTCCGGCTTCAGCAACAATGTCGAGACACACTCATCGGATTATGAATCAGCGACCTCCAAACTGTACATCTCAGCCAACAGTTTCCTGGGCGATATCAGGATCATCCTGACCTAAAGTATATAACGACTCAGGTCTTCGTCTTCTAAAATAGCCGACAGCGTCTTCTGCACCATTTGCGGTGTGATGCTTACTTTCTTCTTTTTTCCTTTGGGTGGATCAAACAGAATGTCTTCCAGCAGGGTTGTTAATACCGTGTGAAGTCGTCGCGCACCAATATTCTCAGATTCAGAGTTCACCCGCTCCGCAAAGTACGCGATCTTTTTTATGGCTGGTTTTGTAAAACTCAAATCAACGCCTTCGGAATTAAGAAGCGCGCGATACTGTTTGACCAGCGCTGCCTTTGGTTCGGTTAGAATTCTCTCGAAATCGTCAGCCGTGAGTGAATCCAATTCAACTCTTATTGGGAATCTTCCCTGAAGTTCCGGAATGAGATCGGACGGCGAAGTAGCATGAAAGGCACCGGCCGCGATAAACAGAATATGATCAGTGCGTACTAATCCGTACTTGGTCATAACCCCGGAGCCTTCGACTATGGGAAGGATATCACGCTGTACTCCTTCGCGACTGACATCCGGTCCCGTCTTACCGTCAGCGCCCACAATTTTGTCGATTTCATCGACGAAGATAATCCCTGACTCCTGGGTTCTTTCCAGCGCCTCGGAAATAACTTCATCCATATTGACCAAGCGATTTAGCTCTTCGTTTATCAAAAGCCGTCTGGCATCCCTGATGGACATCTTCCTGCGGCGTGTCTTTTTGGGCATCAGTCCGGAGAACATCTCCTGGAAATTCACGCCCAGTTCTTCCATTCCCATAGGCGAGAATATCTCAACGACCGGCATCTGTGACTGTGTTGAATCGACTTCGATTTCTCGCTCGTCGAGATCACCGGCCACTAACTTTTTGCGCAGTTTGTCGCGAGTCCGGGAAATTGTATTGCTATCGGCGCTCTGAATTTCGTTCGTTGGTCTTTTGGGCACGGGCATGAGCAACAGGTCCAACAGTCTCTCGGTTGTATTAAGTTCGGCCTTTTCCTGCAGATTTTTGGACTTCTCTATTTTGACCATGTTGACCGCGATATCAGTCAGATCACGAACCATTGATTCCACGTCACGCCCGACGTAACCAACTTCGGTGTACTTTGAGGCCTCAACTTTCGTAAACGGTGCTCTGGCCAGATCGGCCAGGCGGCGGGCTATCTCCGTTTTTCCGACACCGGTTGGTCCCATCATGATAATATTGTTCGGCATTATTTCATCGCGGATATCTTCAGGAGCGTTCTGTCGGCGCCATCTGTTGCGAAGCGCGATTGCCACCGACTTCTTGGCCTTGTCCTGGCCAATGACATACTTGTTCAGGTAGTCGACAATCTCAAGTGGCGTAGGGTAGCCATTTTTCATTTTAAAATTTCCACAGTGATATTGTTATTAGTGTAAACACAAATTCCGGCGGAAACTTCCATAGCCGTCCGCGCGATTTTCTCAGCGGACATTTTGGGATTTGTTTTGATTATAGCGCGGGCTGCTGCCAGTGCGTATGTTCCGCCCGAACCAATAGCGATGATTCCATCGTCCGGTTCGATTACATCGCCGGTTCCGCTCACCAGAAAAATATGTTTCTTATCGGTGATGGCGATAATTGCTTCCAGCTTTTGAAGTATCTTATCGGTCCGCCATTCTTTGGCCAGTTCGACTGTGGCTCGCTGAAGGTTACCGGAATATTCTTCGATTTTTTTCTCCAGAAGTTCAAACAAGGCCAGCGCTTCGGCAGCTGTGCCGGCAAATCCGGCCAGAATTTTACCATCGTGCATGGTTCGTATTTTTGTCGCGGTGGCCTTCAAAACCGTATCGTCGTACGAGACCTGTCCGTCTCCGGCCATAACAGCTTTGCCGTTGTGGATCAGTCCAATTATAGTCGTGGCATGATATTTCATTTAGATTCCTATTTTGAGGATCCGGAGCGCGGATGCGCCTTTTTGTACACTTTTTTCATAGCTTCGGCGGTGACATGTGTATATTGCTGCGTTGTCGACAGCGATGCATGGCCGAGAACTTCTTTTATCAACATCAAGTCAGCGCCATTCTCCAGCAGGTGGGTGGCAAATGAGTGACGCAGCATGTGGGGCGTCACGTCCAGCCCCTTTAGTCGTCCAAACTTCTTAACTACTCTATCAATCGATCGCACCGAGAGTCTCTGTCCGGTTCGATTCAGGAACAGGTAGCGCGAAGACGATTCCTTGTCGTCTACGAATTCCTGGCGACAGTTCAGGTATGCCTCCAGGTCCTCAAAGGTCGAGTCCCCAATCGGTACTACTCGAACTTTGTTACGCTTCCCCAACACGGACAGGGTTCGGGCCGAGTCATCAATATCGTTAAGTTTTAGTGACGCTGCCTCTTCCCTGCGGATACCAGTCGCATAGAGCAGGGCAATAATCAGGAAATCTCGATGCAATGGATACTTCTGGCGATCCGCAGACTTTTCAGTACCATCAAAGAGTTTGCCCGTATCATTCTGTGTCAGAAAGGCGGGCAGTTTGTTGTCAAACTTCATCCGCGGTAGTTCAAACATATAGTTGCGTAATTTGGGTTTAGTGGACATGAATTTTTGAAACGTCGAGAGTGCCGAAATGAATCGAGCCAGAGAGCGGTTTGACATCTTTTGCTCGCTTTTTTGGCGAAGGTACATCCTGAGGAAGATAGGATCATTGGGGCGGCTTGAGGGCACGAGTTTCAATTGCTCCTCCAGAAAGTCAACCCAAGGAGTCAGGTCGCGTAGATAAGCATCGATTGTCCGCGGAGAATAACTGCGCTCGTTGCCAATGTAGTTTAGAAATTCCTGTAAGGCTTTGGTCAGCATAAGCTGAAAGTATCCAAATCAACAGGTCAGGTCAATTTATTATCTGGCCGTGAATGGACCAGGTCTCAAAAATATGTGACCGGTTATTTCTTGTCGGCGGTTTCCTTAGTCTGGAGTTGATCCTCAGTAAAGTCATTTTTGCACTCGGGGCAGCGGAAAAACTCCCCTTTGACCTTGGAGGTCTTGGCCAGAAGGTAGTAGTTGCTGCAAACCGGGCAGTTCTTATCGACCGGCATATCCCAACTGGCGAAATCGCACTTGGGATACTTGGAACAACCATAGAACATTCTGCGGTTGCGGGTCTTTTTCTCGACCACTTCGCCTTCGCAGCCATCTTTGGGACATTTGATACCGAGCGTAATGGCCATCGTTGTCTTACAGTCTGGATATCCGGAGCAGGCCATAAAGCGTCCGAATCGGCCGGTTTTGATGACCATCGGCTTGCCACACTTTTCGCACTTTTTGTCGGTAGTCATTTCCTGCTCTTCACCGGGAAGCGGCTTGGCATTTTTGCAGGTGGGGTAGTCAGAACAAGAGAGAAAACGACCGTTGCGACCCCACTTTATAATCATGAGCGATTCGCACTTGTCGCATTTAATATCTGTCTTCTCTATCATCGATTCTTTGATTTCTTTTTCGCGCCCTTTCAAAGATTCGAGAGTAGCCATAAAAGGACCGTGGAAGTCGCCAAGGACCTTAACCCAATCGTCTTCGCCGAGTTCAATAAGGTCTAATTCCTTTTCCATGTTGGCCGTGAATTTCACATTAAACAGGTCAGGGAAATTTTCGACAAGGATCTTGTTAACGGCCTGACCGAGGTCGGTTGGGATCAGCTTTCGTTCTACCAGGTCTACATACTTGCGATCTTTGATGGTCGAGATTATCGATGCATATGTCGAGGGACGACCGATGCCATCTGCTTCCAGTTCTTTGATAAGCATAGCTTCAGAAAACCGTGCGGGAGGTTTGGTGAAAGACTGCGTTGGTTTTAGTTCAACGAGTTTGACCTTCTCCCCGGCCTTAAGGTTCGGAAGAGAGTCAACACCAAATTCACCGTTACCGTTACCATTACCATTTTCATCCGGCTCTTTTTCTTCGTGATACAGCCTCAAGAATCCATCGAACTTGAGATTCTGCGACGTAACCCTGAACAGATATTTGCCAGCTTCTATTTCGATAGTCAAAACATCGTACTTGGCCGGATTCATTTGAGAGGCAACAAAGCGCTGCCAGATTAGTGTGTACAGCTTCAGTTGCTGCGGCGAAAGATGCTTTTTCATCTTCTCCGGTGTCCGTTCTACGCTGGTCGGACGGATCGCTTCGTGAGCATCCTGTGAAGACTTCTTTTTACCGTATGGTACCGGTTTGGCCGGAAGATAATCCTTGGAGTATTCTTTTTCTATAAAACTGCGGACAGATTTGAGGGCTTCGTTGGAGATTCTGACCGAGTCGGTTCTCATATATGTAATCAGTCCGACCGGACCCTCTTTCCCCATTTCGATTCCTTCGTACAGTTTCTGGGCAATGCTCATGGTACGCTTGGGCGCCAGACCAAAAGCTTTGGCAGCCTGTTGCTGCAAAGTGGAAGTGATAAAAGGAGCAAAAGGCTTACGAATTCGCGAACTCTTCTTGACATCGGCAATCGTGAATTGCTCTTTCTTGAGTTCAGCAATATATTTTTTGACCTCTTTCTCATTCTTAATAGAGATTTTGGTCTTGCTCTCTTCGCCAGCCTTCACAACTGTCTTGCCATCGATCTTATGAAGCCGGGCTACAAAGGCTTTGGACTTACCGCTGGTCAGGTCGGCCGTTACATTCCAGTATTCCCGCGGATTGAATGCCTGCACAGCTGCTTCACGTTCGCAGACAAGGCGCAACGCGACTGACTGAACGCGACCGGCAGATAGATTATAAGCAATGGTTTTCCACAAGAACGGCGAGACCGTATATCCGACTAATCGATCGAGTACGCGTCTGGCCTGCTGAGCGTTTACGAGATTGATATCTATTTCGCGAGGAGATTTGATAGCTTCCAGCACAGCCGACTTTGTGATCTCATTAAAGGTAACCCGAACAATTTCCGCTTTGGACTTTTCACCCAGAGTATTTGCGACATGCCAGGCAATCGCCTCACCTTCGCGATCCGGATCAGGAGCAAGATAAATTCGGGTGGCTTTCTTGGCTGCCTTCTTCAGGTCCCTAATCACTTTTTCTTTGCCCTCAATAACGGTGTACTGCGGCTTAAAACCGTTTTGGGGATCGACACCGATTTTTGATTTAGGCAGGTCAATGATATGGCCCACAGTGGCCATAATATCAAAGTCCTCGCCCAGGAAACGGGCCAAAGTCTTTGTTTTAGCAGGTGACTCGACAATTAGAAGGTTCTTAGCCATTTATAATCCTCAGAAGATCAAAGTTTGAACAATATTATAAGTATTACATCGAATCTGAGCGCGTATACTTAACCCTTCCCTCCAAAAGATCTTTGATTGCGACCATAGTAATTTTGCGCGGATCGAGATCTATAGTCGGATCCTCTTCCAGTCGTTCCAGCTGTCTAAGCCGCTTTGTATTCAGATGGCGGGCGTACTGCGATGCAATAATGACTGCCTCGTAAGGGTTTATACCCATCCCACGCAGTTCTTCCGGCGATACATTTTTGTACATTCGATCTCCTATTTATGCAACTCAATTAACCGATTATTCTCTCAATTAGTTCCCGGTCAAGGTTCTCGGTGCGACAGGGATGTGCTTCAATAATGCCAAGCACTTGTTCCACAGCAGTTTGAAGCGAATCATTTACTACTACATATTCGAACTTATTG
>JAUXBO010000056.1 GCA_030619345.1 Candidatus Zixiibacteriota bacterium
GCCATGTTTGTAGTCAAACCGATGATGTCATCCGGTACCGGCGACGGAACCGAAGAGGTCTCCAAAGACAAATCACATGGTGAGAAAGACAGTCACGCTGAGTCTAAGAAGAAAAAGAAGTCGGGACATGGTGATGGTCATGGCGGCAGCGAGTCACTCGTTTTCGCTATTAAGGATATCGTGATCAATCCGGCCGGTACTGGCGGGACTAGATTTCTGTCGGTTTCATTTGGTTTTGAGGTAGACTCACCGGAAGTGCTGGCGCAATTCGAGGCACGCGAACCGATCGTTCGAGATGCCCTGATTACGATTCTGTCCAGCAAGACCGTGGCTCAGTTGACTGACTTCAAGCAGAAAGAAATCATAAGATATCAGATAAAAAAGAAGCTGGAAAAAGTGATGAGCACCGACGAATTGGCCGGTGTTTACTACACTGATTTTGTGCTGCAATAGGAATTGTTATAGTGGCAAAGATTCTCTCACAGGAAGAAATAGATGCTCTGTTGACAACCGTCTCGGCCAGTGAATCCGATCCGGTGGGCGAAAGTGTTGATGATGATAAGCTGCGCTCTATCGTAGCCTATGACTTCAAGCATCCCAATCGGGTGTCCAAGGATCAGATACGCACTCTGGAAAATATGCACGACAATTTTGCCGGGCATTATGGTTCCTCGCTGTCAACGATTCTCAGGACGATTGTAGATGTCGACCTGGTGTCGGTTGATCAGATAACATACAGCGAGTTCATAATGTCTCTGGTGACGCCTTCATGTACTTATACCTTTGCTCCTCCTCCAATGGATGCGGTCTGTCTGATTGATTTCAATCCGACTCTGACATTTTCGTTCATTGATCGCATGTTTGGCGGTAACGGGAAAATCCTGGAGACAGAGCGTGAATTGACCGGTATTGAGAGATCGGTTATGAGCCGACTGGCTAATCGACTGTACAGCGATCTGGAGAAAGCGTGGGAGAGTATTGTCGAGATTGACATAGAGCCCAGGAGCTTTGAAACTAATCCCCAGTTTATTCAGATTGTGCCCCCGGGGGAAACAGTGGTGGTCGTCTCATTTCAGATCAAACTGTTTCAATCGACCGGACCTCTTACCGTCTGCTATCCATACGTTTCACTGGAGCCGATCGTGACCAAACTATCCGGTCAGAACTGGATAGACGCCACCAAGAAGAAAAATCTCGAAAGTGATCGGGCTATCAACCTGGAAAACCTTCAGGAGACCAAAACAGATGTGTGCGCCTTGCTCTTGAGGTCGCATTTAAAGATGGAAGATTTTATGTCCCTTAAGGTCGGCGATATCATCCCGTTTGAAAGAAAGATAAACTCACCCATTGATATTTACGTGGGCAACCGCTTGAAGTATTCAGCGCGACCCGGTTTGTCGGGGAAGAAAAAGGCATTTCAGGTAATGGATATATACGAAGAGATAGTGGAGGAATACTAAATATGACTGACGAAAAGAATCCGGACAATCCGGAAATTGTTGATCCTTCGGACGACAGCGCCGGACAGAACGCGCCTCCCCAGGACGATTCTGTTGCTGCCGATGTAGCTGATGGAGCCGCTAAGAGTGAGCCAGAGAAATCGGACTCTGACGGCCAGAGTGAACCGTTCGCCAACGATCCCGAGGCTGAGGCAGCTGATTCTGAAGTTGATTCTGAAGCTGATATGCTCAAGATGCTTGATGATCTCCCGGAGGAGGACAGCAAAGCAGGCGTTGACGATATTGACTTTGGAACGAAGCATGATGTTTCGGATGCTGAGTTCCAGCAGCTCTCGCAGCCAGCCGGTGAGGGAGAGGTCAGAAATATCGACATGCTCATGGATGTCAATCTTCCGGTAGCAATAGAACTCGGACGGACAAAATTGTCCATTTCTGCAATTCTTGCACTGGGACCTGGTTCCGTAGTCGAACTCAACAAGTTGGCCGGAGAGCCTATCGATGTTCTGGTGAACAACAAGCCGATAGCCAAGGGCGAGGTAGTGGTTGTCGATGAGAATTTCGGTGTCCGCATCACTCAGCTTTTGACTTCAGAAGAAAGACTGAGGGCATTGGGTGACCACTAATAATTATCGCAAGAGAATGCTTGTAACGGTCGGCCTGATCTTTGTCGCTGCCTTGACCGGACTTTTCCTGATCGGAAGCGATGGTGTGGAAGCGTCGGGCAATGCCGACACGTTGCAGACGACAGGGGCGACTTCGGCTTTCCTGCCGATCATCAAGATGTTCAGCGCCCTGATAGTTGTGGTGATTGCCATTTATGTAGGCGTTTACCTGCTGAGACGAACGATGGGCAAGAAATTCTCGGGGAACAGGGCCTATAACAGCCTTGAGGTTCTTGAGACGACCTTTGTGGCGCCCAAAAAATCAGTCTCGCTGGTGAGAGTAGCTGATCGGTCGGTTCTGATTGGCGTTACCGATCAGAGTATCTCGGTCCTGACGGAGTTGGATGCCGAGGCAACTTCACAGATTCTCTCTAAGGAATGCGAAAACGAAGAATCACTCTCATTTGCCGATCTTTTTCGGTCTACAGCAAAGAGAATTCAGGAAAGTACCAGGCGGCCTCGGGGAGATGTGATTCAAGCCGAGTCCTGATTAATTGTGAGTGATGGATTGCTCACTCGGGTGATAAGGAAGTTGCCCGAATAAAACAGAATAAATAGGAATTATGAAAACTAAGTCTATCATGTTGCTGGCGCTTTTGCTGCTGGCCTGTCTTACCGGAGCCGTTGAAGCCCAGACTATGCCGAAAATCTCGGTGGAAATCGGGGAGTCATCCAGTCCCGCCGATCTTTCAACAACACTGCAGATAATCCTCCTGATGACCGTGTTGGCCCTGGCGCCATCGATTGTCATTATGGTAACGTCTTTTATCCGCATCACGATTGTATTGAGTTTCCTAAGACAGGCAATGGGTATTCACCAGATGCCACCCGGTCAGTTGTTGATCGCACTGGCCTTGATACTCTCATTTTTCATAATGTCTCCGGTCATTGACAAGTCGTACAACGAAGGGATCAAGCCGTATCTGGATGAACAGATCAGCGGGGAAGAGGCATACGAGAAAGCGATTGACCCTTTCCGTCAATTTATGTTGCAGCAGACTCGTGAAAAAGATCTCGCACTGTTTGTTGGCATTGCCGGCCTTGAAGCACCTGAGAACGAGAAACAAATTCCGCTTCATGTGCTGGTCCCCGGATTTGTAGTGTCAGAATTGCGGACGGCTTTTCAAATCGCGTTCGTACTGTTTGTGCCATTCCTCGTGATAGATATGGTGGTGGCTTCGGTATTGATGTCGATGGGCATGATGATGCTGCCGCCGATTATCGTCTCGTTACCGTTTAAGATATTGCTTTTTGTCCTGGTCGACGGCTGGTACATGTTGATTAAGTCGTTGGTTGAATCGTTTCATATGTAGCGAAGGTGAAATTATATGACTCCGGAAATGGTAGTAGAAATAGGCCGTGAAGCGGCGATTCTGACTCTTATGGTGTCTGGTCCACTGCTTATGGCGGGATTGATAGTTGGTGTGGCCATATCGCTATTTCAGGCCGTCACTCAGATCCAGGAAATGACCCTGACATTTATTCCCAAGATATTAGCAGTGTCGCTTTCGCTGCTGGTGTTCTTGCCCTGGATGATCAACAAAATGGTCGATTTTTCAAATCATATGTTCGAACTGATTCCGACTTTAGTGGGATAGGCTAACTGTCCAAATTCCAGTCAGTTCGAACTTTTTTCCAACAGTTAGAGCAGATATTTCCCACTCTTTATAGGTATCCTCCACCCACTGCATTTATGTGACACGTAAGTTACTGCAATCCAATAGTTTAATTGCAGCAATGTGGCCGTTCCACTTTGGCACACCATTTGAGATAGATAATGGTGAGAATCACAAAGTGGAAGGATTAATAGTTGTTCGATTTCATCAATTTCACCGCCGAAAGGGCCCAGGTCTTTCTTTTGGTGATCACCAGATCTTCTTCGATCTTCATGTTTGCCCCCATCCTGGGGCACAGGTCGATCCCGAAACTGGTGAAGGTCAGTCTGATGATACTTCTGGCTGGTTTGATTGTTTCCACTATGCCCACGATTGAAATGGAGCCTATTGACTCAATCTGGCCTCTGCTCGGTTTGATGTTCAGAGAATTCCTCATTGGAGCTGTGATCACGGTTGTATTTCTGTTGACTTTTTACGGCGTGCAGACAGCCGGTTCCATTATCGGCTATCAGATGGGTCTGGCGATGGCTACCGAATTTGATCCCTCGACATCCGCGCAGGTGTCAGTCATTGGTCGCTTCTGGTACATGCTTGCGCTTCTGATATTTCTGGTTATTGACGGGCACCATCTGCTGATCCAGGCCTTTGCTGACAGCTTCCGTTTGATACCGCCGGCCGGAGTCGTGATTAACGGCGAAGCGGGTGAAATGATTTTAAGGGTTAGCGCTTATGTATTCATTGTCGGACTAAAGGTTGCTGCCCCGGCACTGATAACATTGTTCCTCACTGATGTTGCTCTCGGAACTATCGCCAAGACGATGCCAACCATGAATGTGTTTTTCGTCGGTATTCCCGTCAAAATCGCAATGGGTCTGTTCGTGATGGCAATTTCTCTACCAGCTTTCGCTTATGTGCTTGAACAGAGCATTAACTACCTCAACAGTGAACTGCGCGAGATATATCTCGCCATGGGACAGGCATAGACTGAGATGGGACAGGAAAGTTTCCAGGAAAGAACTGAACGGGCGACTCCAAGAAGGAGAGCCAAGGCCCGCGAAGAAGGAAAAGTCTCCAAGTCGAATGAACTCAACGCCGCGGTTCTGCTGATCCTTGGATTTACGACCATTTATTTGCTCGGTCCGACTCTTTCCCGACAGGCCATGCAGATTATGTCGCATTCACTTTGTAATGCGCCAGCTATAGCCGCGTCGGACCCGACCTTCTTGTCTGTTTTTACAGACGGGATGCTGCGTTTTTTTACGCTTATGATACCCCTGTTTGTGGTGGTCGTGATTGTTGCAATCGGAATCAACGTCGCGCAGGTAGGGTTCAAGATCAGCAGTAAATCAATTGAACTCAAGTTCGATAAGCTGAACCCGCTTCAGGGACTCAAGCGGCTCTTTTCTACCAAGTCGCTGGCCCAACTAATAAAAGATACGCTGAAACTGATCATAATCGGATTCGTGGCCTACAAGACTATTCAAGGAGAATTCGATTCCTTTTTCCTGCTTCCCGATCAGACTGTTGCCCAACTGGCTATTTCAATGGGTTTACTGTCACTCAAACTGACTCTGAAACTGGGTGGGATCATCCTGGTGATAGCCATTCTCGATTACATGTACCAGAAATATGAATTCGAGAAATCGATTAGGATGACGCATCAGGAAATCAAAGAGGAATACAAAGATACCGAGGGTTCACCGCAGATTAAATCTCGCGTTCGCCAGTTACAGCGCGAGATGTCGCAGAGGCGCATGATGGGCGAAGTTCCCAGCGCTGACGTTGTCATCACCAACCCGACTCATATTGCGGTCGCGCTCAAATACGATCCGGACTCAGCCGCGGCGCCATTTGTATTGGCCAAGGGTGAGCGTTTGGTGGCACTGAAAATCAAAGAAATCGCTATCGAGAATGATATACCGATATACGAAGACAAACCTCTGGCCCGCGCCCTGTTTAAGATGTGCGATGTCGGCCAGTCAGTCCCCATGCAGCTCTATCGCGCCGTGGCCGAAGTGCTTGCTTATGTCTACCGCTTAAAGGGAAAGGCGCTGAGCTAAGATGGCACCGGTAGTTGGACAACAGACGCTGCTCGAAAAGATTACCACCCGTTCAGATATCCTTCTGGCGCTTGGCGTAGTGGCGATTATCGGAGTGCTGATAATTCCGATTCCTACCGGACTGCTTGATTTTGCACTGGCTTTCAACATCACTTTCTCACTGGTAATTTTGCTTACCACCTTGTATGTGACGCATCCGCTGGACCTTTCAGTTTTCCCCGGTATGCTTCTGATTGTAACCTTGCTGCGTTTATCACTGAACGTTGCCTCGACTCGCCTAATCCTGGGGCAAGCGTATGCCGGTGACGTTATCAACTCGTTTGGTAACTTCGTGGTACAGGGCAATTACGTGGTCGGGTTTATCGTCTTTATCATTCTGGTGATAATCCAGTTCGTCGTGATTACGAAAGGTGCCGGGCGAATTTCAGAAGTTGCCGCCCGCTTTACTCTTGATGCCATGCCGGGCAAGCAGATGGCCATCGATGCCGATCTCAACGCCGGCATTATCACCGACGCCGAAGCAAAAGAACGTCGTGAAAAAATTTCTCAGGAAGCTGATTTTTACGGAGCTATGGACGGTGCCTCGAAGTTTGTCCGTGGTGACGCCATCGCAGGTATTCTGATAACGCTTATCAATATCATCGGTGGTTTCGTTATTGGCGCTGCCATTAATGACATGACTCTACCAGAGGCACTTCGCACATACTCGTTGCTGTCAATCGGTGACGGTTTGGTAACGCAGGTTCCGGCCTTGCTGGTTTCAACCGCTTCTGGTATTATCGTCACCAGGGCGGCCTCGAATTCGGCGATGGGCACTGACTTGACGAAACAATTAACGCAGCAACCGCGGGCAATTCTCGTTGCTGCTGCGGTTATCTTTATCTTTGGTCTGCTTCCGGGTATGCCGACCGCGATCTTTGTGACATTCAGCGTGATTGTAGGCGGCATCGGTTATGCCTCTATCAGTCTGAAGCAACGAAACGAGGAACGGGAAAAGCAGAGTGCTCAACAGGATTCCGAAGAGCAACAGGCTCCCCCGGAGCGTACCGAGGATCTGCTGAAGGTTGATTCACTCGAACTCGAAATAGGCTACGGTCTGATTCCGCTCGTCGACGCCAACCAGGGCGGTGACCTGCTCGAACGTATTAGTGTGATTCGCAAGCAGCTGGCCGGTGAATTGGGCATTATTGTACCGCCGATTAGAATCCGAGACAATGTCAGATTGAATCCCAACCAGTATCAGATAAAAATTAAAGGCGTACGAATCGACGGTTTTGAACTCATGGTCGATCATGTGCTGGCTATTAATCCCGGCTATATCGATGAGAAGCTTGATGGATTCGAGACCAAAGATCCGGCGTATGGATTGAACGCCACCTGGGTGATTCCGAATCTAAGAGAAATCGTGGAAGCCAAGAACTTTACGGTAGTAGAGCCGTCGGCCGTTATGGCTACCCACATGACCGAGGTCATCCGTAAGTCTGCCCCTGAAATCCTGAGTCGTCAGGATGTGCAGAATCTTATCGACACTTTGAAAGAAGACTATCCGGCGCTGGTTGAATCAACCATTCCGGAACCGGTGACACTGGGCACCCTGCACAAAGTTCTGCAGGCTTTGTTGGGCGAACGAATCCCTGTCCGCGATTTGGCCACTATCGTCGAGACAATCTCCGACTACATCGGCGCCACCAAAGAAACAGACGTGTTGGCAGAATATGTGCGCATGGCTCTAAAACGACAGATAACAGAAATACACAAAGATAAGGATGGACGGATCAATGTCTTTACAATCGACCCCAATATCGAGCAGCAGATGGCCGAATCGGTGCAGAACACCAAACAGGGTCTGATGCTGGTCCTCGACCCGTCCATGTCAGAAACAGTAATAGAACAGATTGGGAAACAGATTGAAGCAATTGAAATGTCAGGTCACGCACCTGTCTGCATTTGTTCGCCGAATATCAGATTGGCGTTGCGTCGACTGGTTGAAGCATCACACCCATCCCTTACAGTGGTCTCCTACAACGAGATTCTACCCTCGGCTGAACTCGTTTCCCTCGGAATGGTGAGGTTGCAGGATGATAATTAAATCCTTTGCGGCAACATCGTCAGCTGCCGCGCTGAAACTGGTCCGCGAGGAAATGGGCGGCGACGCTATCGTCCTCAAGACGACCAGAGTACATGACCGGATCAACGGCAATCAGGTTGAGATTACAGCCTGCCTGGAAAAGCCCAGTGTTGATCAGTCTTCGCGCTTGCTGATTGAACCCGAACGCAAGATAGCAGCTTCGGCGCAGGCGACATCTCCGGTAGACGATGTGGTCGAGAATAACAGACAACCAGTTGGTTGTAAGGACACGGTCAAGTCTGTGTTGTTGCAGGCTGATCTGAATTCACAATTTGTGGATGACTTCGTTCAGGAACTCTCAAGCGGTCAAACAGAATCCGAAAATGATCTCGAAAACGCGCTGACCTTGATGTCTTCCAAACTGGCCGATGTCATGTTGCCGGGATTGGAATTCAAAGTAGGTGACCGGCTTTTGTTTGTCGGACCGGCCGGGAGTGGGAAGTCATCGGTTCTGGGGAAGATGGCGGCGCACCTGGTAACACGAAGCAAAATGAAAGTCCGTCTCGCTACGCTGGATGATATGAAAGTCGGAGCGATTGACGAGATTCAAAATTACGCTGATTTCCTTGATCTGGAATTGGCCGAACCCGAGAGCGAGCCAACCGACGATAGTATCACTCTGATAGATGCACCGTCCTTGAACCTCGGTGATAACTCGGCGGAAATACACAAGTCAAAGATCACAAGTACGAAACCGGATTATTGCTTCCTGGTCGTTTCCGCACTCATGCGATCCTCAGATATCAGCAGGTACGTAACGCAAGCGGCTGAGTTAGACAGTGCGACCCACTTGATAATCACAATGCTTGATCAGACCGATGCTCTGGGCGGGATAATGGCAGCGGCCACCGCCAGCGGACTCAAAGTAGCGTTCGTTACCGATTCACCCGGCGGGCTGGGAATGATCACTTCGCCCGATCCGCACCTTACAGCCAGAAGGATTCTACAGATAAAGGACGAATGTGAGCAAGCTTAGTTTAAAGAGAGGCCCGGAATCTGTCAGCTACTCCAACCCGCTGCTGATATCGATTGTATCAGGCAAAGGAGGAGTTGGCAAATCAATAATCGCTTACAATTTGGCCACCCAATTCGGCAGTTTCGGCAAGAAGGTCCTTCTGATAGACGCCGACTTCCGATTTGGTAATCTCCACATTCTGGCCAACAGCAATTGCAAAGACGGCCTTCGCGACTATGTCGCTGGAGAAACTACTTTGTCCCAGTCGGTAACTATGCTGAGTGGGAATGTCGAACTACTGGCATCAGTTTCCGGGGACATACCCTTTGAGAACGATGATGTCAAAGCAGCCGCAGACCTGATCGCCCGTCTTCGTAGAGATGCTAGCAAATACGAGATTGTAATCATTGACCACTCTTCCGGTGTCTCCGACAGCATGACGGTTATGGCGCAGGGTTCGGACATCTGTCTATTGACCGTCGTTCCTGAACTGGCCTCAATCTCCGATGCATACAGTCTGTTCAAACGCTTTGTTCAGGTTAACCAGTCCCTTGACTGCCGTCTGTTGATCAATCGCTGTCAAAGCGAAGAAGAGGCAGCTTCGGTCAGGACAAAATTCTCAGCTCTCGCCGAAAAATTTATGAATGTCACTCCGGTTTTCCAGGGGTGGATCGAAGAAGCTACCGAAATTAGATCAAGTGTGGCGGCACAAAAAGCTTTGCTGGCTATCCGGCCCGAATGTTCGGCCACGAACTCGTTTAACAAATTGGCAATATCGCTCATACCGGGCGACAGTCTGATCTCTACAAGGTCAGGCAACCACCAAAATAAGAGAACAACAAACAGAACGGCTTCTGCCGAAATAGAGGACGTAGGTATTTATGGCTGATGCACTATTGTTCAAACCGAAAAAGCGTGGAAGAAAAACGAAAACAACGCCCGCGCGGACAATCTCGGAAGAGACCACCCAAAAGATGGCTGCTCGCACTCGCAGTCGTCGCACGAATAAGTGGGAGGTCTCTGAACGGGATTGGACACAGTACCTGAAGCACCGCTCGCCTGACATTCGCAGAAAGCTGCTCGATAAGTACGTGCCCTTGGTAAGGAACGTGGCCACTCGTATGGCGATGGGCTTTCCCAAATCCGTCGAACTATCCGACCTCGTCAACACCGGTGTTATCGGTCTGATTGAGGCTTTCAAAAACTTTGATCCGGCCCGGGGAGTGAAGTTTGAAACATACGCCGTACCGCGCATACGTGGCGCCATCCTCGATGAACTTCGTGCTCTCGACTGGGTGCCGCGCTCTACCCGCGCCAAGTCCCGTGAAATGGACCGGGCTGCCACCTATCTCGAAAATGAGTTAGGTCGCCCGCCGGAGAAGAAAGAACTGGCCAAGCATCTGAATTTTACCATGGACGAATTGCATGCCGCGATTAAAGACGTGTCCGGAACCAATATCCTTTCACTCGACGAGGTCATCTTTAGAGAAGATGACAGTCGCCAGGTGCCGCGCATTGAGACCGTGGTAGATCACAAGAGTCACACTGTCC
>JAUXBO010000300.1 GCA_030619345.1 Candidatus Zixiibacteriota bacterium
ACAACTTTTGGGCCGGGTTTTGTGTCGGAAAAAGGGGAATCAGATTTATAAAGGTATTATTACAGAAACAGAGGCTTATTGCGGACCTAAAGATCTGGCTTCGCATGCCTCAAAAGGCAGGACCAAGCGGACTGAAATTATGTTTGGGCCGCCGGGTCGTTGCTATGTTTATCTGATTTACGGAATGTACTATTGTTTCAATTTTGTCACCGAGCGCAAAGGGAGAGCAGCAGCATTGCTATTGAGAGGAGCCGAGGCACTGGACGGGATCGGAATCATGAACCAAAACTCACCCGACAAAAAACAAATTCATTTGCTGAATGGGCCCGGGAAATTTTGTCGGTCATTTGGGATCGATCTTGCCCACAATGGTCTTGATTTAACCGGAGATGATATTTATCTTGAGGACCATTCATATACGGTAGCTGAAATCGGAACTTCATCGCGTGTAGGAATTTCCAAAGCAAAGGACCTCCGATGGCGTTTTTATGATGCCGGGTCCGACTCTTTGTCTCGCACTGGTTGATAATTGCCGTCTTGAAGAGAAAATGGTTGCCGCCTTTATGGTAGCCATTATGCGGGTGGTCGATGTTGTTGAGTAGCGCGGTATTTATTCGTAATTTAATAAGTACTGAATTATTCAGCGGTCCTCTCGTGAGAGAGGGCCGTTTTTTATTGAACTATCGACAGGTGGGAGCGTAATTGCGGGTATAAGCCACGAGAGGAGAACGAATGTTTGGAGAAGATTTTATACAGCGTGCCATCATAGCGGCACCATCAATTCTTTTTGCTCTGACTGTGCACGAATTTTGTCATGCTTGGACGGCACTCAAATTCGGTGATCCAACGGCCAAAAACATGGGGAGACTGACCCTCAATCCGTTGGCGCATCTGGATCTGTTTGGTACTATCATGATGTTTATGTCCGGATTTCGTTTTGGCTGGGCAAAACCGGTACCGGTGAATCCTATGAACCTCAGGAACCCGAGAGTGGCCGACTTCTGGATATCAGCGGCGGGACCGCTTTCCAATCTGGGGTTGGGACTAATTTTTGGCACAATATTTCGTATTGTTGTAAATCTGCGTATGGAGTTGCCGGAAGCGGTGATCATGTTTCTATTCTTTTCGGTTATGATAAACGTGTCGCTGGCTTTCTTCAATCTTATCCCCCTGTTTCCGCTCGATGGTTCTCATATACTTCGGAATCTCGTGGCGGAAAAGCATGGTCACCTGTTTGACCAATTGGACAGGATAGGCCCGATACTCTTAATCGTGCTGATTGTGGTTGGAGGCTTCTGGGTTATCCTCGGACCGTTTGTGAGTGCGACGGTTTATCTCTTTTCAGGAATTCGGTTGTAGCCAATGCTGCGGTATGTACTGTCGTGCGTTCTGGTGACTTTCCTGGTTGGTTGCGGAACGGGTGGAAATCGGGCCGGCGACGAGCAACAATCAGAATCTCGCAGAAAAATAAAAGCCGATGCCTATCTGTTTGATGCCAGAATATACCGGGATGGCAAACCCACTTCCGTTCGGCTGGAATGCTATGTGACCGACAGTGTAGTAGGGCTCTCAGGAAGAGGATATCTGGGCAAGGGAGCTTTGAAGGGGAGACTAACCAGAGACTCGATTGTCGTCTATTTTCCGTCCACCAATGAGTTTGTATCAGAAAAGACAGCCGACTTGTTGACTTCGGCAGCCGACTGTGTGCAGATCAACGCAGCGGTTGATCTGCTTTCCATATTCTCAACAGAACCCGATTCTATTGCATGGGGGGCCCAGTTCAAAATTCTGCGTTCCGGCAACGATGATCGCCCGCATTATCAAATCTCACTCAAAGATTGTGGCTGGCTCTTTGATTTGGAGTATCGCGAGGATAAGAATAAGATGTATCTCAGCAAATTCGAATTCAATGACGGGAATGGTAACCGTCTCAAAGCCAAACGGCGTACGCTCAAAAAAAATGCCTCGGTTCCAATGAAGCGATTCATAGCTAATATGCCCGCCGGGGCTATCAAGATAATCCCTTAAAACTAAGCCAGTTACCCTCATTGACACCCGGACTTTTTTATGTCATATTTGTAGATTATACCTGATTGGAGGAAGAACCTGAATCTGTACGGTCGAACATTCTCTATTCTAACGCCACTGTGGAGACAGTTGCTCGTGGCTTCACTGTCGGCAGCCCTCTATGCCGTTCTTTCGGGATTTCTGGTCTGGCTAGCTGGGCCGTTGCTCATGACTCTGTTTGAAGTAGGCGCTGGCTCGGCCGATCCGCCAATCGATCCGGATCTGCTCGGGCCGGCTAGCCAGGGAGTCGCTTCGGGGATCAGCTCCATAAAGGATTCGATGAAAGGCTGGATAGACAGCCTCGTGAGTGGTGTCACCCGGCAGGATACGCTGATCAGGTTCTGCTGGTTGATAATGATAGTTATGCTGGGCAAAAACCTATTTCTTTATTTGCAGGGGTTTTTCATGGCCTTTGTGCAGCAGTCAGTGATCCGCAGTTTCAGGGACCGACTTTTTGCCAAGTATCAGCGCTTGTCGCTTGATTATTTTCACAGTCGCCGGACCGGACAGGTTATATCTCGCGTCACCAACGACGTAGTCGTGCTCAACGAATCAATTGACATCGGATTCAATCGGCTCGTCACCGACAC
>JAUXBO010000047.1 GCA_030619345.1 Candidatus Zixiibacteriota bacterium
GATGCTTCTCGGCGGTCTCTTCAATATCGACCCCGCCTTCACCGGAGGCAATCAACACTAGCTTGTAATTGGCTCGGTCGATAGTGACACCGATATAGTACTCTTGCTTGATATCGAGTTTCGGCTCGATCAAAACGGCGTCAACCGGATACCCCTTGATGGTCAGCTTGAAAAGTTCCTCGGCCTGGGCGCGCGCTTCGTTAGCCCCTTCGGCGATTTTGATTCCACCCGCCTTACCGCGTCCGCCGGAAAGTACCTGAGCTTTGAGTACCACCGGTTCGTTCATTTTTTCGAAAATCTGATAGACTTCATCCGGTGATTTAGCCAGATGTCTGGCCGAAACCGGAATCTTGAATTTCTCGAAAAGTTGTTTACCTTCGTATTCGTATAGTCGCATGTTTTGATCCTATCTTCTGGCGTTGCTTATGCCGGAATTCACAAAAATCTGAGGCAATTTACCGGTTTAAATCTGGATGTCAAGGCGGATAAGACCTGAAATTAGGCCGGGATTTGTCCTATGCAACGGCCAGGATTCAGAGATCGAACGTAAATCTTACCCCACCATTGGTAAAACGGATTGTTCGCTTGATCCGATCAGCTGCTTTCTCGCTGATACAGTGGTCCGGAGACCCCGCCACCGATGGAAACTCACGGGTGGTTGGCATTCCCTGAACTTCACTCGGCCAAAAGACTGAATCTGACATATAGAGCAAATCGCCACGAACAGACGAGATTGCGTTGTCGCCACAATCATCCCAAAGAAAAAACAGAGGCGAAAAATCTTCACTCCCATATCTCGATTGTCCGGCCGTGATGACTACCCTGGCCAGCGTTGGCTCGCCCGGCAGAGAGAAACAGGGACCTTCTTTTTCAGTTGAGTCCGGTATCAGGCGCGGCAAAGCGACCACTGTCCAAACATTCAGGAGGCGATCTCCGAATTCTTGTTCGCCCTGCCACCGACTACTGAAAAACTCCCACCGGCAGTCAGTCGGCAGGTCACCCCGGACTATATCGACGATGTCAACAGAACCAACAATCGAAGCTATTCTGAAATTGAACCCGCCCAATTCGCCGAATGACCTGAGGGTTATATCGATCGTATCCAGGCTCTTTTCCACCGGCCAGTCGACAGAATCAAGACTGATCTCGAAACTGAAAACAGATTCAGCAGCCCTATCTTGAGCCAGTGTCACCGTGTACGACAGCAGGAGAATTAGTGTGAAATAAATAAACCGCATAGGTCAGAAAAAAGCCCGCCGAAGCGGGCTTAGATAGTTACTCTACAACCTTGAATATGTGCGGTCCGTCCCAACTTGGAGACGAGGGACCGGCCAGACGTGGTGGAGATGAAAACAGCCATTTACCACCGGGTGGGTAATAGGCTGAGTCGATAACCAAAGTACCGGGTTCGGGGACAATAATCTCGAATGAAATGGTCTTTTTCAAATCAGAAGGTTCCCACCCCTTCTTTATGGACAGTCCGCCAAAGCCGAGCAGGTCGGGTAGTTGTCCGTCCCAGTCGCGTTCTACGGCAAATACGCCACCAAAATCCCAGACCGATTTATCGTTCCAGCCCTCGTATCCTTTGATATCGCCATTTTTGTTAAGGCCGTTGCCGCTGTCTGCGACATGGATGACTCTTGATATGTCTTCTGACTTGATAGCAAATCCCAAAGTAAATCCGGTGCGAGTAGTGTCGGTGGCAGTATATATGTCAACCAACACCTTTTCGCCCGCCTTTATCGTATTGGCGTCCACAGCGCCAGGGCCGGATATTTTGATTTTTACATCATCTGCCAGTACTCCACTCGCTATAACAGCCAAGGCAATAAAGCAGCAAATCGTCATTTTCATTCCGGACATAAACTTCTCCCAGATTATTATCGAACGGTTCTTGATAACTATCTTATTATACAACCAGAGTCAGGGTACGGCAAAAATATAACAACCAGAGCCATTTGTCAAATGATCTGAATCATGACTTCTCTGACATCATATCGTATTATACCTATCTTCGGCTAATTTTGTCTTCAATTTAGCCTGTATACGGAAGCTGAGTCGCTGTATTCCGTTAATGGGGACAAATTTATGGGTTGCTCATTAGTTTTCGTTTGACGGGCCGATCAACTGCTTGTATTTTCTTTCACAAGAAAGGGAACATCTATGGATACAATGCAAGTTAGCACCATGTGCCACCACCGTCCGGTTACTGCCTATAAGACCTCAATAGGTATGAAATTGCTGATGGGGATCACCGGGTTCATTTTTATCGGATTTGTTACCGGTCATATGATCGGTAACCTCCAGGTCTTTTTAGGAGCCGAGAAACTCAATGCGTACGCCCATACTCTTCAATCGCTGGGTGCATTGTTGTGGGTCATAAGGCTCTCTTTGCTGACCTTTTTCGCCGTACATATATTCTTTGCAATAAAGCTCTATTTCCAGAACAGGGCGTCACGTCCCGTAAAGTATGTCAAGGAAGTGAACGTAGAGTCTACCTTCTCATCGCGGATTATGATCTGGTCCGGACTGGCTATGTTCTCTTTTGTTGTCTACCACCTCATGCACTTTACACTGATTATTACCAATCCTGAATACGCCGTTTTGAAGGAAAACCTCGATGTCTACTCCATGATGATTGTCGGATTCAGCAATTACTGGATTTCGGCGGTGTATATGGTCGCTATGATCTTCCTGGCCTTGCACGTCAATCATGCCGTATTCAGTGTGTTCCAAACCTTTGGTCTAACGAACGCCAAATGGATTCCGTTACTGCGGCGCATAGGAAATATTTATGCGTTGATTATTCTGGCAGGCTATCTTTCGATGCCGGTCGGCGTTCTTCTTAACATCATAACATTGCACTAAGGAGGGATGAATAGATGAAACTGGATGCAAAAGTCCCTTCCGGCCCTCTGGCCGACAAATGGACAAAACATAAATTTGAATCAAAGCTGGTAAATCCGGCCAACAAAAGAAAATACAGCGCCATCGTGGTTGGCTCCGGTCTTGCCGGTGCCTCGGCGGCAGCATCTCTGGCAGAATTGGGATATGAAGTTTCCTGCTTTTGTTTTCAGGACAGCCCACGACGCGCGCACAGTATTTCTGCCCAGGGAGGGATCAACGCCGCCAAGAACTACCAAAACGACGGTGATTCTGTGTACCGCCTTTTCTATGACACGATCAAGGGAGGCGATTTCCGTTCGCGCGAAGCCAACACCTACCGGCTGGCCGAAGTAAGCGTCAACATCATCGACCAATGTGTGGCGCAGGGAGTTCCATTTGCACGTGATTACGGCGGACTCCTGGACAACCGTTCCTTCGGCGGGGCGCAGGTTTCCCGCACCTTTTATGCCCGAGGTCAAACAGGCCAACAACTGCTACTCGGAGCGTATTCGGCGCTAAGTCGACAGATCGGCCTGGGTAAAGTAAAGATGTACAATCGTGCCGAGATGCTCGATCTGGTCGTAGTTGATGGGCGCACGCGAGGTATTGTCGTTCGCGACCTGGTCAGCGGAAAGATCAGTTCCTTCGCCGCCGATGCCGTACTGTTGGCAACCGGTGGTTATGGAAACGTCTTCTACCTCTCCACCAACGCCAAAGCCTGTAACGTAACAGCTATTTACCGGGCTTACAAAAGGGGCGCCCTGTTTGCCAACCCGTGCTACATGCAAATACATCCGACCTGCATTCCGGTCACTGGTGATTATCAGTCCAAACTTACACTTATGTCGGAATCGCTGCGCAATGACGGCCGAATATGGGCTCCCAAAAAGCAGGGTGAAGACCGCGCCCCGGGAGACATTCCAGAAAATGAACGAGACTACTTTCTGGAACGCAAGTATCCGAGTTTTGGTAACCTTGCTCCCCGGGATATCTCTTCCCGAAGCGCCCAAGAGGTCTGCAATGAGGGCCGCGGTGTGGGTGAGACAAAGGTAGGTGTTTATCTCGACTTTGCCGACGCCATTAATCGTCTCGGGAAAGACGTAATAACCGAACGTTACGGCAATCTTTTCGATATGTATGAACGGATCACGGGCGAGGATCCATATACTGTTCCGATGCGTATTTACCCGGCTTCGCATTACACTATGGGCGGTCTTTGGGTTGACTACAATCTGGAAAGTACTATTCCCGGTCTGTTTGTCCTCGGTGAAGCCAATTTCTCCGACCACGGTGCCAACCGTCTGGGGGCCTCCGCTCTCATGCAGGGGCTTGCCGATGGTTATTTCGTGATCCCATATACGTTAGGAGATTTCTATGCTAGATCGGGACAGTCGGGAATATCGACTGACCATGAAGCATTTAAGCAGACGGAGCGTGAAGCAGTGGAACGCCAAGAAAAGCTCCTGTCGATAAACGGTAAGCGCACGGTCGATTCTTTCCACCGTGAAGTCGGCAAAATAATGTGGGATAATTGCGGCATGAGTCGCAACGAAGCCGGTTTAAAAAAGGCGCTGGAAACGATCCCACCGATTCGGGAAGAATTCTGGGAGAATGTCAAAGTTCTCGGCGATAACGATGAGTTTAATCAATCACTGGAAAAAGCCGGTCGGGTCGCTGATTTTCTTGAGTTTGCAGAAATCATGTGCCACGATGCTCTTGATCGAGAGGAGTCTTGTGGAGCACACTTCCGAGAAGAATACCAGACCGAAGAGGGAGAAGCAAAACGCAACGATAAGAAGTACACTTATGTTGCAGCCTGGGAATACAACGGGGTCGGCAAAAAACCGAATCTGCATAAAGAAGAACTTGAATTTGAGAACGTTGAACTGGCCACAAGGAGCTACAAATAATGAATCTCACTCTATACGTTTGGCGCCAGAAGAATGCCGACGATAAGGGTCGGATGGAGAAATATCCCGCCAAAAACATCAGCAGCCATATGTCGTTCCTGGAGATGCTTGATGTGGTCAACGAAGACCTGATTGAACAGGGAGTCGAACCGATCGCCTTTGACCATGACTGTCGTGAAGGTATCTGCGGTATGTGCTCGCTGGTTGTCAACGGTCGCCCTCACGGCCCTGAGAAAGCGACCACAATCTGTCAGCTCCATATGCGTCACTTCTCTGACGGTGATGTTATCTATATTGAACCTTGGCGCGCAAAGGCTTTCCCGGTCATCAAAGACCTTGTCGTCGACCGCTCGGCTATTGACAGAATAATGGCAGCTGGCGGGTTTGTATCTATCAATACCGGCGGCGTTCCCGATGCCAACGCGATACCGATATCCAAAACCGACGCGGATACCGCTATGGACGCGGCTGCCTGCATCGGCTGCGGAGCTTGCGTAGCAGCCTGCAAGAATGCTTCGGGAATGCTCTTTGTAGCAGCCAAGGTGTCACAATTTGCGCACCTGCCACAAGGTAAAGTAGAAGCGTCGCAAAGAGTTCGGGCGATGATTGACCAGATGGATATCGAAGGATTCGGCAATTGTACTAATTTCCAGGAGTGTGAGGCGGCCTGTCCAAAAGAGATATCAATTAAGTTCATTGCCAAAATGAATCGCGAGTATCTGAAAAGTTCGATGGCTCCGACCAAAGGATAAGACTTACACTGACCGGTCCGAAGGGCCGGACCTCCAGCGCGAGAGTTCTATTGGGGAAATGTGGGGAGATCACTCAAACGTGATCTCCATCCCCTCAAAGGCCGTGACAATATTGTCAATACCGGTCTTTTGTATCCGGTCGTGAATTTCGTCAATTTGCGCCCGATCGCCCAAATGAGTCAAGATATACTTACCAACTTTGATCCTGGGCGCAAGTTCCAGTAACTCATCCAGATCATAGTGAGTTGACTCTATCAGAGCGATATCATTCCCGTCAAGATGATCACGGATATCTCCAAAAGAATGAATGTCTCCGGAGTAAAACAACTTCGACTGTCCGGTATCAATCGAAAAACAATGGCTTTGCATCCGGTTGGAATAGCCGAACTGCTCAATGACCCCCTGGTTGCCGACCAAATGCTCATTGGCTATAGCTTCGAGTTTGAATAACTCATCGTATACAGCACCGGGCGTATAACCTGCTATATTGAGATCAAATGTAAGTTTCTCCCGAAAGAGATAGACAGCCGGTAAATAGCTCTTTAGCGATTGGACAAACTCTTTTGGGACATAAACAGTGATCTCGTCGTTGCGTCCGGCCAGATACAGCATTTGTATCATCAAGGGTAACTCGCAGACATGATCGGGATGGGTGTGCGTTATGAAAATACGGTCGAGATCGGCGGGATTTAACCCTCGTCTCAAAAACGAAGATGACACGCCGCCGCCGCAATCAAGGAGACTAAGGCTATCACCTGTTTTGAGTAAGTAGCCGGAAGTCGCGCGGTCAGGTTGCGGAACCCCTGACGACGTACCCAGCAGGATGAGTTTGTTTTGCGGCATCGTAAGACAGCCTATTCATCTTCGGCTATCGGTCGGTAGCCCCAGTGCAACTTGTTCTTGAGAACGGTGTAAAAGCTGTTTCCTGAGAAAGTAACTAACTTCACATCGAAACCGGCTCGACGGATTTTTACGCGGTCGTTATTTTTGAGAGTCATCATAATCTGACCATCAAGAGTAAGTCCGGCTTGACCATGATCCGAGTGGATTGATATTTCAAGAGACTCGCGACTCGAAAAAACCATTGGTCGTGTTGAGAGCGAAAATGAAGAAATCGGCGAAGCTATTATCGCCTCCATCCCCGGATGAAGGATTGGGCCGCCGACAGCCAGCGAATAAGCTGTTGAGCCGGTCGGGGTGGCAATGATAAGGCCATCGGCGCGATACGACACGACCTCTTCTCCATTGACGGTCATATTGATGTCGATCAGACGACTCACCGGACCATTATCGATAACAATATCATTAAGTGCGTATGGGCTATCGATAGTCATCCCGCTTGAAAGTTCTGCCTTTAGAAGCATTCGATATTCTGTCTGATATTCTCCTCGCACTATGGCATCCAGCGAAGGGATAAGCTGAGAGGGCGTAAGCTGGGTCAGAAATCCAAGTGATCCCAGGTTGATTCCAAGAACCGGAATACCGGCCGGTCCCACCTGACGGGCCGAAGCCAGCAGAGTTCCATCCCCCCCCATTGAGACCACAATGTCTATTGAATCTGAGAGAGAATCAGGTTCCAGAAGTTGCAGATCGGTGTCAACGCCCAGTGGTTGACAGAGAAACAGATTGTTCGATGTCTCTTTGGCCCATTTGATAAAGGCACGAACTGCATCCACGCCACCTTCTCGCTTGAGATTTGCTATAAGACCAAAGCGCACAGGTTTCTGTTACTCCGATTTATCTGTCCGATTCGACGTCCCACCCGCGATAACATCTTCAACCATCGCCGAGCCCGACTTGCGGAATCTCAGCTTTCTCAAAAAACTGCTGGCGGAACGGGTCGATTCGATAATCAACTTCTGCACCGTGTCAGCGATGCTTCGTTCATCAAGTCCAATCTCTTTGAGAAGATCAATTCTGGTACCGTGCGTCACCCATTGATCGGGAATGCCCAAAGATTTGAAGCGTCCTTCGAAAGCCTTGTCGGACAGGTAACCCGCGATCGCTTGGCCCATTCCACCCCGGAGGGCATTTTCTTCCAGACTGACAATCAGTTTTGATGACGCAACCAACTGGTCAAGCATTTCATGATCGAGTGGTTTCACAAACCTGGCATTGACCACTCCGACACTCATTTTCTTCTCGGCCAGCATCTCGGAAACTTGAAGAGCGGTTGCTACCATCGTTCCGGTTGCCACCAGCACGATCTCTGTATCCTCATATAACCATTCCCACTTCCCCCAGTCAATCGGCTGAACTTCATCGGTCATCTCAGTCGGAACGTTTTCACGAGGGTACCGAATGGCGACCGGACCCGACATATCATGCGCGGCGGTGTGATGAAGCATTGATCGCAGTTCATTGCCATCCTTTGGTGCTGCGACTACAATATCTGGAATGGTTGACATAAATGTGAGATCAAATGCACCGTGATGCGTCGGCCCGTCATCACCGACCAAACCGGCACGATCCATACATATTACAACCGGCAATTGCTGAAGAGCGATGTCGTGGGCAACCATATCAAACGCGCGCTGCATAAAAGTACTATAGACGACCAGATACGGTTTGCTTCCACCGGCAGCCATTCCAGCCGCGAACGTAGTGGCGTGACCTTCGGCAATACCAACATCGTAAAATCGATCCGAGAATTTTTCGGAGAACTCAACCAGGCCGGTACCGGGTGTCATAGCCGCCGAGATTGCCACGATCTCTTTGTGTCTATCGCCAATCTCAACCATAGTGTCACCGAATACTTTCGTGTAGGACGGCAATCCCGCGGTTTTGCCGGACATCTGGCCGGACAATTTATCAAACTTGCCGACCCCGTGGTATTTGGTTGGGTTTCCCTCAGCCGGTTCATACCCCTTTCCCTTGGTCGTTGCGATATGCAGAAGTACCGGGCCGGTAAGTCCTTGAATATTATTGAGCGTCCGCAACAACAGCGGCATATCGTGACCGTCTATAGGGCCAAAATATCGGAAGCCAAGTTTCTGAAAAAACATTCCGGGGACGAGAAGGCTCTTTATTGAATTCTCCACTCGGGACATAGTATCCCGAATCTTATCACGGCGTCTGAAGCGACCCGTCATTTCCCAGACTTCGTCGCGCAGTTTGTTGAACTTTTCGTCAGTAGTAATACTCGTTAAATACTTTGAAAGCGCTCCAACATTCTTGGAAATAGACCATGAGTTGTCGTTTAGAACCACCAGTAGATTACTTTTTAGGTGCCCGGCATTGTTGAGTCCTTCGTAGGCGAGGCCACCGGTCATAGCGCCATCTCCGATGACGGCGATAACGTGATGATCTTCACCCGCCTGATCCCGCGCGGCGGCAAACCCAAGTGCGGCTGAAATCGAGGTCGAGGCATGTCCCGCGCCAAAGTGATCGTAAGGCGATTCCGCCCGCTTGGCGAATCCGGCCAGTCCTTTGTATTGACGCAGAGTGTTCATTTGTTCGCGCCGTCCGGTGAGAATTTTGTGTCCATAGGTCTGGTTACTCACATCCCAAACCAGTTTATCACGACCGATTTCATACGCATAGTGCAATGCTATAGTCAGTTCGACTGATCCAAGATTGGTCGCCAAATGGCCGCCGGTCTCGGACACCGATCCAATAATCTCGGTCCGTATTTCAGCCGCTACTTCGGTCAGTTCTTCCATCGACAACTTCTTCAGGTCGGCTGGACACGCAATTTCAGTTAAGAACTTCATTTTTTGTCAGCTTGTCCTCTTACCTATAAACTCGGCAATATAACAGAGCATATTTTCCCGGTCGGATAATTCAAAAGTTTCGATTGCCTCCGAAATTAACTTTCGGGCATCGTTTCGAGCAACATCAACTCCCACCACTCCAGGATAGGTGGCCTTTTTCATTTTGTCATCAGAACCGATGGTCCTGCCCAGCAGTTCCTGATCACCCTCAATATCAAGCAGGTCGTCAGTAATCTGAAATGCGAGACCGATTTTTTCTCCGTATATTGAAAGCCGTTCGTATAATTCCGGCCCGGCCTCGGCCAACAACTGCCCCACACGAACGCTGCATCTTATCAGAGCAGCCGTCTTACGAGTATGAATGGCTATAATGCCCTCGCGGTCGATATCCCTGCCTTCAGCCTCGATATCCGAATTCTGACCACCGATCATCCCCTGGGTGCCGATTGCATCGGCCAGTTCGATGACCGTTTTTATGTTGCCGGTTCTTGCCATAAGACCAAAAGCAATATCATGCAGTGCGTCACCGGCCAGAACAGCCGCAGCTTCGCCGTACTTCTTATGTGCGGTTGGAATTCCACGACGAAGGTCGTCGTCATCCATACAGGGTAGATCATCATGGATCAGAGAGTAGGTATGGACCATTTCAAGAGCCGCCATTGCAAAGTGAATCGGCTGAGGTTGCTCTCCCGTCAGATCCCCCCCACAATACTCATATGCGGCATAAGCCAATATGGGGCGAATTCTTTTGCCCCCGGCCATAACCGAGTAGCGCATGACTTGATGAAGGGTCTGTGGATCCTCGTCTCCCGGTGGGAGAAAAAACTCGAGCCAGCGATCAGTCAGTTGTCGCTTTTGCTCCAGATAAAGTTGTCCGTCAATAGCTTCTCGCACCACCATCACTATCCCTCTTCGCCGGACTCAAAGTCCGTTTCAACTTTCACACCGGCCTTTTCGGCAATGATCTTAATCTTTTTCTCCGCCTCGTTCAGTTTCTCGCTGCAGAACCCGGCGATTCCCAGACCTTCGGTATACAATTCGATTGATTTCTCAAGTGATTCCTCCCCCGATTCCAGCAATTGAGTGATCTCCTCAAGTCGAGCTACGGCGCTTTCAAAATCTTTTGGTTTTTTCTGGGTTGGCATCGCTACAATTCCCGATCTTTAATTCCTTCTACGATAGAAACTACGATTCCGTCGACCAAAACCGTCTCAATCTTCTCGCCTGCTGAAATTCCCTTCGTGGAAGTCAGACATTCCTTAGAATCTGCCTTGCGAGTCACCGAATATCCCCGTTCAAGAGTCTTGAGCGGTGACAGTGCATCCAGACGAGCCAGTGCCAAAGATAGCCGATTTCCATTCAATTCAAAGTTGTTTTTTCCGCTGACCGACAGCAGCCGGGTAAGGCTGTCAAGATATTGACGGCTCTGATGGACTATCTCCAACGGGCGCGTAAATATTGGTCTCCCGAGAAGGGAAGCCAAACGATCACGCGAGGATTCCATGAATCTCGATAGTTCGTTGGCCTGCTGCGCTATGAGTGAATTGACTGATTGAAGATAATCTGCTCGTGACCAAACCGCTAACTCGGCTGCAGCCGAAGGCGTTGGAGCCCGCAGGTCGGCCACGTAATCAGACAGCGTGACATCAACTTCATGTCCCACCGCCGAGATAACTGGGATTTTGGAATTGGCAATCGCCCGAACAGTCACCTCAGTATTAAACGGCCAGAGATCTTCAAGCGACCCTCCGCCCCGGCCGGTGATGATAACA
>JAUXBO010000120.1 GCA_030619345.1 Candidatus Zixiibacteriota bacterium
GATTGTCGCCCAGAGGGCGTACGAAATGAACTCCAAGGCTATTCAAACGGCTGAGGAGATGGCCGCGATTGCCAATAACTTGAAGAGGTAAGTGATGAAACTGCTGACATGGATGTCAACCATACCGCTGATCCTGATCCTGACCGCGGCAGCCACCGACGCTGGCGAGCGCAACGATAACGACAAGATTCTCACCCAGCGCCTTGCAGATTTATACGAACTGAATCTGCCGGAATATGAGATAGAAGTTAGATCAAACCGCTTGGGCGAGGTTGATCTTTCATCCGTCGAATTCGAATTTGAGGCGCTGACTCGTCGAGACCCCTTGGGACTGTTTACGGTGGCCGTCAACTTGTCCGACACCAACGGAAAGAGCAGATCGGGGCAAGTCAGATTTTATATCCATCGATATCAAGAAGTGCTGGTGCTCCTCGCTCGTGTAAGGCGCTCTCATGAGGTCTCAGCTGACAAGATTGAATTGCAACGGACGGAGATAACAACTCTTAAAGAGCGCCCCTTAGTTGATTTGGATCAACTGGTGGGCAAGCGTGCCGCGCGTAATCTGAGAAAGGGTGCCATTCTCACTTCCAACTGTCTGGAACAGATTCCCGATATAGAGTCTGGTCGGGAAATCTCCATCGTAATCACTGATGGGGCATGCCGGATCGTTGCTGGAGGAGTAGCTCTGCAGAACGGCGTAGCCGGTGACTACATCAAAGTCAAAAACAGCTCATCAGGAAAGATACTCGTTGCCAGGGTGGTTGACAGCCGAGCTGTTGCCATAGACCTGTAACGACAAAAACTCATAGGATTGAGGATAGTCATGAAACTGAGAACACTTTGGATAATCTTATTGGTGCTGCTTCTGCTGCCGTTCACGATCAAGCTGAAGGCGGACGATTTTGGGCAGAACCAGTCGCTCTTTACCGATATCAAGGCGCACAAGGTCGGTGATATTCTGACGGTAATGATCTCCGAACGAAACAAGGCCACCAACCAGGTCTCCAATAAGACCGAAAAAACTTCCAAGGGGAGTGCTTCCGGCGGTCCCGGTACGGGTACCTTTGATTTCTTCCCAATGTTTGGAGCTGAGTCGCAGAGCAAGAACACCTTTGACGGAAAGGGAGAATCTGTTCGAAACAACAGCCTCTCGGCCCGGATATCTGTCACCGTGGTAGAAGTTCGTACCAACGGAGATTTGGTGATTGAGGGCTCCCGCACCCTGGGTATTTCCAGTGACAAGGAGACAATCGTTCTAACCGGCGTTGTTCGTCAGAAAGATATTTCGCCCGACAATACGATCAACTCGTTTCAAATAGCCAATGCCCAGATACATTACACCGGCAAAGGTGCCTCCAACACCGGCTCCCGCCCCGGATTGCTCACCCGAATACTAACCTGGATATTTTAGGAGAAGATGATGCAAAGAACTCTCATGAATCATCTGACCTCTCCGGCCTGTCTGGCGCTGGTTGTTTGGCTGGTCCTGATGCTGGTGCCACCTGTGGATGCCGCCAAAGTCAGAGTTAAAGACATTTGCAGTTTCCAGAATAAGTCAGAAACCGACCTGATCGGATTCGGTCTCATTATAGGTTTGGATGGAACCGGAGATGGCAATGGAACGCAGTTCACAACGCAGTCGCTGGTAAATATGATGGAGCGGATGGGGCTGACTGTTGACGCCAAAAAGGTGAAAGTCAAGAATGTCGCCGCCGTCATGGTTACGGCAAGAATCTCCAGCAATCAGACAGTTGGAAGTTATTTTGACATTACGGTGTCGTCCGTAGGTGACGCCAACTCACTACAGGGCGGAACTCTTCTTATGACCCCCCTGTCGGCACCGAATGGAACTGTCTATGCCTCGTGCCAGGGACCGATCTCAATCGGTGGCTTCAATGTTCAGGTCGATGAGAGTAATCGAATAGTAAATAACTACACGTTGGTAGGGCGAGTGCCGGGGGGTGGCAAAATTATTACAGCCCTTCCCAAGACAGAATTTAATGACCGTGAAGTTGTCCTGTCACTTTTAGACCCGGACTTTACCACCGCGCACCGAATTGCAGAGAGAATCAACATTGTCTATGGTCTAACTGCTTATCCGGTCGATGCTGGTTCGGTACGTATTGATATTCCCGACTCACTAAGTCACCCGGTTACCAAGATGAAATTCATGTCCGATGTTGGACAGTTGAGAGTCGTTCCCGACAACATCGCACGGGTAGTGATTAACGAAAAGACCGGCACTATCGTGGCGGGAAAGCATGTAACGATTGAACCGGTCGCGATTGCTCACGGTACGATCACGGTTGACATAAGATCGACGCCGGTCATTTCTCAGCCGGAGCCGTTCAGCGGTGGCGAGACAATCGTGACCCAGGACGCCCAGATAAGTGTCAATAATGAAGCGGCCCGCGTGACTCATCTCAAAGGGTCGGTTTATCTAAGCGATATTGCCAAAGCGCTCAATAAGATTGGCGCCACCCCCCGTGATATTATAGCAATTTTTCAGGCCCTGAAACAGGCCGGAGCGCTGAGGGCGGAACTGGTAATACTCTAATGATCACCACAATTAACAACTTAGCTCCCGCTCCCGTTCCGAGGAGCGATCTGGAAAGACTCCGCGGGAAGCCCCGCGGGGACCTGGAAGCTGAGAAAACTCGTCTAAAAAAAGCGACCAAGGAATTTGAATCGCTGGTCGTTTACGAGATGCTCAAAACAATGCGCAAGACCATTCCGGAGTCCGGTTTCGCCAAGGATTCGCCGTTCTCGGGGGGGATGGGCAAAGACATTTTTGAACAGATGTTTGATATGCAATTGTCGCGTCAGGTATCGGGTGGCGGCAAACAGTCCATATCAGAGATGCTTTATAAACAGGTAGAGAAAGTATTGGAGGCGCAATACCGCACCGAGGACGAGACTGGTGAATTTAAGCCACTTCATGGTCCCGCAAAGGAATTCGCGCCACCTTCTACAGCAAACTGCATTGAGACACCAAAACACAGTATCAAGATTTCACCCGCCGAGAAAAAGATAATCGCCAAGGTGTTGCCAAAAACGACAGGTCCGACGGACCCGGTTTGGAAACGGTATCAGACTGAAATCGACCGTGCAGCAAAAGAAAGCGGTCTGGATTCGGCTCTTATCGTTTCAGTTATCAAGGCTGAGTCAAGCGGAGACCCGAATGCGGTTTCTCCCGCAGGTGCGTCTGGCTTGATGCAGTTAATAGACTCAACCGCATCACAATACGGAGTGAGTGATCGATTTGATCCGGCTCAAAATGTGAGCGGAGGAGCCCGCTATCTAAAAGATATGCTTGACCGTTATGGCAGCCTTAAACTCGCTCTGGCGGCGTACAATGCGGGTCCGGGCAATGTTGACCGATACGGTGGGGTACCGCCTTTTGATGAAACTAATCGCTACATAGATAAGGTAATTGGCTTTTTAGATGAACTGAACGATGTGACGACCGCGTCACGACCTAAAGAGGTATGGGAAAAATCCGATAATTAGAAAGCACTATAAATACCAGAGATATGGGATATGGTAAACAAACTAATAGACATATTGGGCAGGGAAGCCGAGATTTTCGAGTCATTCCTGACGTTGCTTGAAGAGCAACAACTACACTTGGTGAATAATGATGTCGAAAAGCTTAAGCAGGTAACTGAACGGCAGCGTGAACGTGTCGTTGAGAGTCAGCTATGCAATAAAGAGCGAGTGGAACTGGTTGAAAAAATCAGAGTAGCCAATGCTATTGACGGGGATATCAATATTACCCGCCTGCTCGATATTGTTGACAAGAACCAGGCTGAGCGCCTCACCCAGTTGCGCGATTTGATTCTGTCACTACAGGACCAAATTACGAAAATGCGAAATCAGAACGCTCTCCTACTTAATCGCTCCCGCGAATACATCTCCAGGATGATGACCATGCTTTCAAAGATTCATCAACCTGAGGGTGGTTACGATTCAGTTGGGAACAAAGATGGACATGGCTCAGCCGTGGCCGTGGATAGGAGAATCTGATGCCAGGATTATTTCAGGGCCTTGAAATAGGCAAGCGTGCATTACTTTCTACCCAGGTAGTATTGCAGACCATTGGCCACAACGTTGCCAATGTTAATACTCCCGGCTATTCACGGCAGAGAGTCAACATAAATACGACCTTTCCCGAGTTATCTGCTCATGGACCAATCGGTAGTGGGGTTCAGGTTCGCGATGTACGTCATGTACGCGATCTGTTCCTGGGTGCCCAACTCAGGCGAGAAAGCAAGTCACTGGGACAATGGTCTTACAAAGAAAAAGTAATGGGGCAGGTCGAGGCGCTATTTAACGAACCACACGATAATACTCTCTCGGACCAGATGAATGAATTCTGGAACGGATGGTCGGCCCTTGCCACCGACAATACCGGCGTCTCTCGAAAAGCGTTGATCACAGCAGCGGTCCAACTCACTAATGGATTTCATCAACTGGCTGGAGAGCTTCAAACTCTGCGTGATTCTATTGATCGCGACATGGTGAATATCACGGCTCAAGTCAACAGCAAGTCCCGCGAGGTAGCTCGTCTCAATAAGTTGATTGCCACTCAAGAAGCCGGTGGTGATCGAGCCAATGATCTCAGGGATGCCCGCGACCTGCTTGTCGACCAAATGTCACAATATGTAGATATCAACACGGTCGAAGATAAACTCGGGAATTTGATTGTTTATGTGGGAGCAATGACCATTGTAGATGGTCCTGATACGCTTCCGATAGAAGCCAAATCGGAAAACGTTGGCGGTGTTCTCACTCATAAATTGGTCTGGGAAGGCAGCAATGTGGAGCTAACCAATCTCAACGGTCAGCTAAAAGGTTTGATCGATTCTCGTGATGAAATCATTCCGCGCTATCTTGAGGAGCTTCACACCCTGGCCAGTACAATAGTCCGGGAAGTGAATTCAATTCACCGCACCGGCTATGGGATGAACGATACGACCGGTGTTGATTTTTTTGAAACAAGCTCCACGGATGCCTTCAATATAAGAGTAAATAGTGATCTTTTAGCGGACTCAAGTTTGGTTGCGGCAGCCGAGGCACCGGATTCTCCGGCTGACAATCGGTTGGCTGTGGCCATGTCGGAACTTCAGGACAAGAAGGTCTTTTTCAGTAATAGCAGTACGATTAGCGATTATTACAACAGTCTTGTTGCCAATCTCGGAGTCGAGACCAATGAGGCAATGTCATTCACAGCAAATTATGAACTATTAGTAAATCAGGTCCATAACTCAAAGATGGCCGTAGAAGGCGTATCAATCGACGAGGAAATGGCCAATATGATAAAATTTCAACATGCCTATGACGCAGCCGCGCGCGTGATCACAACTATGGATCAGGCTCTCGACACTGTTATCAACGGAATGGGAATAGTTGGTCGATGATAATGCGAATCTGCGGAATGAGTAAAGATAGCCAAGGAGGGTTAAGTGCTGATTCTAACACGGAGGTTAGGTGAGTCCATCACTATTGGAGACAACATAAGAATTTCGGTGTTGGGCGTTAGCGGTCGTCAGGTGCGAATTGGCATCGACGCTCCCAGTGATGTAGTCGTACACCGGGAAGAAGTGTACGTCCGCATCCAGGAAGAAAACCGCAGAGCCGCTCAGGTTATGAAAAAGGATCTGTCCAGTGTGGTTAGTCTGACCAAAGACAAGATTACTGGAAAATCTAGGAAGAATGCCAACAAACCGGAAATTGAATTCAAGAAAGACGACGGACAGAACCGACGAAATCGGCGTCCACGTCGTGATGACAGGCGCACCTGATTACAGGTGAGCCGGACTGGTAAATGAGGTAAAGGCGACAATATGCGAGTAACATCAGGAATGATAACCGGCCAGGTTATTTTCAATACTCAGCGATCACTATCACGATTGCTAAGGTTGCAGGGACAGCTTTCGTCTGGCCGGAGGATCGAACGACCTTCGGATGATCCCGTCGGAACGCTTCGAGACTTAAGCTATCGCAATGAACTGTCACAAAACAATCAGTATCTGAAGAATATCAACAGGGCAAAAAACTGGGCCCAGAATTATGACACGGTGCTGAGTGATCTGAAGAATCTTATGCAACAGGCCAAGGATTTGTCGATAACGATGTCAGACGACTCAGTATCAACAGAATCAAGAATGGGTTCGCACACTGTCGCGAAATCCATTTATGAGCAGATTGGACAACTGGCCAACGGAAAACTGGCCGGTGTGTATGTCTTCTCAGGGTACCAATCGGAAACAAAGGCATTGAATGTCTCCGCCGATGGGGCTGTTTATCGGGGAGATAGAGGTTCTATAGAATATCCGATTGAGGCTGCCATGAACACTCGGGTCAACCTGGTGGGTGACGATGTCTTCCTCAAACAATTAAAAACTCTTGGTAGTGACACTGACCTGGATCTTGCGATAACTTCCAGTACGCTCTTGGCCAATCTTAATTCAGGCACCGGGATCGATCTTATAAGTGGTGGCACGTTCCAAATTACTGATGAGAATCTTGGTGTTACGGCCACAATAGATATAAGCGCTGCCACTACTATAGGCGATGTAATTACGGCCATCAATGCCCAACTCCCGCCTACTATCACAAATATGACGTTTGGGATATCTGGCGCCGGTAACGCCCTGTCAATTGACATCGACGAGTCAGCGCCTCGCCTTATTAGCGATGGCACTCCCTTGTCGAGGATAAACGAAGGGCATGGGATGGACCTTTCGTACGGTCGGATGCTGTTGACTGATGGAGCCGGGATCAACTTTGAAGTCGATTTCAACAGTCCGTCTGCGCCAACTACAATCGGCGATCTGCGCAACGCTTTCAACACGCAAATGGTGGCCTATGGTCCGCCCCTTGATAACGTCTCAATGCAATTAAACGCGGCTGGCACAGGCCTGGAGATTGTCGACGCCAATGGCGTTCCGGTGGGATTAACGGTCGAAGAAGTAAACCCAGAATCGAACACTGTCAGTGATCTTGGATTGCTCGGCAGCGTAGGAGCATCTCTTACCGGGAAGGACCTGAAACCGAGTTACAACTTCA
>JAUXBO010000161.1 GCA_030619345.1 Candidatus Zixiibacteriota bacterium
AATCAACAAGATAGGTCAAATAGGAAATATTTGTACTGCGATTGAACAAGCTGACTATCGGAGTTATTCATTTTTTGTAGAATTAATGTTGGAGATAGCGCCATAGGATTCTATTCAAACGCCGATTATGCGAATACGGCCGTTTTTAATTGGAAATATCCGATGTCGGGTTATCTTAAAGCAAAACTTACTTCTGCTTACTACTTTGGATTGGAGTACACTTAAATGATCAGCAAGCTTTGCGTCGGTGCCTTGTTTCTGTTACTGACTGTCAGTATAACCCCGATTCAGGCTGAGACCATAATGGAAGCCAAGATTTTCACAGAAACACGCGAACAATCGATACAATTGAGATCATTTGCGTTGGACAGAATTGAATCAACCCGGGATTACATTGATATCATTACCACGCCCGAAGAACTCGAATTTCTACAGGGTCTCGGTTATCGTACCCAGATCGTGCATGCTGATCTGCCGGCATTCTATAGATCGCGTTTTGATCAGGCTCGTGATATGGGTGGCTATAAGACTCTTTCTGAGATCAATAGTTACGTCGACGGCATTATTGCCGACCATCCAACGATTGTCTCTGCCAAGCAGATAATTGGGCAGTCAATAGAGGGGCGCGATATTTATGTCGTAAAAATCTCCGACAATCCGGCGATCAATGAAAGCGAACCAGAAATCTTGTATACATCAGCTATTCACGCCCGTGAAGTGATTACTCCCGAAGTACTGCTTTATTTCATGGATTACATAACCGATCTGTACGGTATCGCACCAGACATAACCGATCTTATAGACAATCGTGAGATGTACTTTGTGTTAAATGTCAATCCTGACGGCTATTACCATAATGAAGTTACTGATCCCGATGGCGGGGGAATGTGGCGCAAGAACCGTCGTGACAACGGCGATGGTACTTACGGAGTCGATCTCAATCGCAATTTTGGATATGCCTGGGGCTATGACGATGTTGGTTCTTCACCTGTAACCAGCAGCCAAACTTACCGGGGGACCTCGGCTTTCTCCGAACCGGAATTACAGGTCATGCGCGACTTCATCGAAGGGCATGAATTCTCAATTGTGATCTGGTATCACTCATATTCAAATCTCATCCTTTGGCCGTGGGGTTACGACTATCTGTACACCGAAGATGAACTCGTCTTTCGTGAGATCGGAGATTCGGTGCAGGGTTGGAATGGTTATTCGCCCGGGCCGGGCTGGACTCTTTACCCGGTCAATGGCGGAAGCGATGACTGGTGTTACGGCGAACAGACGACCAAAAACAAAATATTATCGATGACCCTCGAAGTGGGATCAAGCAGCGACGGCTTCTGGCCAGCCACTTCGAGAATAGCCGATCTGGTTTATGAAAACCTATTGTCGAATATATTCTATGCCCGTATCGCTGATAATCCCTACTCACTCGGTCCTCCCGATCAACCGCAGATTTTTGTTCCACCATCAGCCGACAGCGCCTCCTACAAGATCAATTGGTCGAATGTTCTCGGAAATAATCCGGCTGTGACATTCGAACTGGTTGAGATGCAGGGATACACGCTTGGCGCGGACCCAGCCGACGACTTCACCAGTTGGGACAATTCGGGATTCTCCGTTTCCTCTGTGCGTTCCTTGTCACCCCCAACCAGTTTCTACTCCGGTTCGGGCGATAACCTCTTCAATACGATGGCTTCAAAGAATTCATACACGGTGCAGGCCGGAGATTCTCTAACCTGTTGGATGTACTATGATATTGAATTCGATTGGGACTACGCCTATGCCGAAGTCTCCATTGACGGTCTTAATTATACAACGCTCGCCGGCAACGTCACTACTACCAGCAACCCCCACGGTAATAATCGAGGCAACGGGATTACCGGTCTGTCCGGGGGCTGGGTGGAGGCTAAATTCGATCTATCCGCTTATGTTGGTACTCAAATATATTTCCAGTTTTCATATTCAACCGATGGCTATGTGACCGAACCCGGACTCTGGGTCGATGACATCTATCCGACCGAGTTGTTCTCCAGCGAGACTGTCATTTCATCGACGATTCCCGACACGCTCTACAACTTTTCCAATCGACCGGTCGGAATCTATTACTACAAGGTGCGAGCGCAGGACCAGGAAAACCAGTGGGGGAGATTCTCGCAGGTTGGAGTGACGGATGTCATCAGCGGCGCGGTATGTATCGACACTGATGGCGATGGCTACGGTGATCCCGGACATCCGGAGAATGACTGCCCTGATGATAATTGTCCCACTGTCTTTAATCCGGATCAGATCGACAGTGACAGCGACGGTATCGGCGATGTTTGCGACGAATGTACCGACACCGACGATGACGGCTTTGGCGATCCCGGATACGCCGCTAATACCTGCGCCACCGATAACTGCCCGTCTACACCAAATCCTTCACAGGCGGATGCTGACAGCGACGGTATCGGCGATGCTTGCGACGAATGCACCGACACCGACGACGACGGCTTTGGCAATCCCGGATATGCCGGTAATACATGTGCCACCGATAACTGTCCATCTACGCCAAATCCTTCACAGGCGGATGCTGATAGCGACGGTATCGGCGATGCTTGCGACGAATGCACCGACACTGACGACGATGGCTTTGGGGATCCCGGCTATCCTGCCAATACTTGCGTCGTTGACAACTGTCCCGATCTGTCAAATCCGGGTCAGGAAGACGCAAACAGTGATGGAATTGGTGATGCCTGTTGTTGTGTGCTGAGGGGAGACTATGATGACTCGGGTGAGATTGATATTTCGGACCTTACGGCGATGGTAGATTTTCTGTTCAATGGTGGTCCCGCCGCCGGGTGCCCGGCGCATGCAGATTTCACTGGTGATGGGTCTGTTGACATCAGTGACCTCACCTGCATTGTAGACTATATGTTTGGTGGCGCCCCGGAATGTCTGGTCCCGTGCCCGTAATGTAGCGGCTACATTGATAAACTGAGACAACGGCGGCATTCGGCTTTAATGTTGCGTGCCGCCATTCTTTTGTCCTATCTATAGGCCTCAATCAAGCATTTTCTGCTTGAATAAAATGCAGGCCACCTTATATTGTCCCCTCTGATCGTCTGAATCAGACGATCTTATTTCAAGCCGACGTAGCTCAGTTGGTAGAGCAGCTGATTCGTAATCAGCAGGTCAGCGGTTCGACTCCGCTCGTCGGCTTTTTGTTGTAATTCAACAAGTTAACATTTTCAACAACCTGATCTTCTATATTAAATCAGCAACTCAGTTTGAATGAGCGTGTTTCATTCTGTTTTACCGACCAAGCTACGTTAACACACAGAGTAGCAGGAACTAATCTTGGCCACCATCCTGAACGGAATCGCGAATCAACACTACGCCTCGATAATACGTTGCCAACACATATTGGATAGGCACGATGTTAGCTAATCCAGAATTATAAACCCCTGAAGTATCAGTGACTTTGACGTATCCTTGAATCATTCCGAGCACTCGCCCATCATTAGCGAGGTAGACGGCCGAACCGCTTGAGCCAATATTCGTCATTAGGTCCGCCTGTACTTTTGTAATCTTTCGGAGATTTTCATCGATTGAGGACCAGCGTATGCTGCTGATAATACCACTGTGAGTGCTAGTCCAGAAAAAATTCTTACCCAATTGGGAGGATCGTTGTCCAAAATCGTAACCTGTTGAGGCGATCAAGTCGCCTTCTCTTAATTCTTGCCACTTGACTATTTTGACTTTACCTATCCGTAGGCTATCCAACTTTTCATGGACGACGCTGAGTATCACAATATCGCGATAGGAATCACATGCAACTATTGACGCTTTGATCTTCGAGAAAGGGTCGTTCTCGAAAAATACTACGATCTTGGATGTGTCTGCAATAGGCACCAGACTGCCATCCATAGTAGTATCGAAGAACACATGCCTGCAGGTGGCTAATATGGCTTCTTCTGTGGAAGGACGATCCAGGACGAACGAGCTAGCCTGCTTCAGGCGCCTTGCGTCGTCGATATAGGGTGCTGCGACCACAGCTATGGATGACTTTAGCTTCGATACAATATCGGGTAGACTCTCACCTTGAACATTATGCGGCATAAGCATGAGGCAAATGAACCCAGTCCAGAACATGTGAAGCATCATTTTTCTCCTTTCAGAGAGTAACCATACTATAATCGAACCGAAAGAGATATCACATTCTTAAGAAGGCTCACTACGATTAGCCCTAAGCGTATGAAAAAAAGCCCGTTGTACTCCCGAATACAAAGGAGAGGCTACGATTTATGAACGGCAGAGTGGTATTTGCCGATACCGGTCCGGAATTAATCTGCCTTATGTCCGACTGCCAAGTGCACAATTTCGCAAGTCGCTTATTCCAATTGATTTCACATGATCAATGCAGTATCATTAGTATAGATAAAATGAACTATCTTTTGTTCTTTTCCGGCGGGACATTTGACCTGTATATAGACTGCCGCAAGGGAGAAAGGACTACAAATGCTTGTTGAGCAGAACAAACGTACACACACCGACCTGTGGAAAGTTACCGATAACGTAATGAACCTTGAAGGTTCCATTATTCGCGAGATACTTAAATTTTCCTCAAAGCCGGGGGTTATCAACTTCGCCGGCGGCCTTCCTGCTCCTGAGCTTTTTCCGGTTGACGAACTCAAGGAAGTCGCTGTTCAGGTATTGGAAAAGTATGGCCCGGATTGCCTCCAGTATTCGCTGTCCCGGGGTTTGATTCCTTTGAGAGAATTGCTGGCTCAAAGAGCTACCGAGCGGGGAACCACCAGCGACGCTGACAATATCCTCATTACCAATGGCGCTCAGCAGGCAATAGAACTTGTTGCACGAGCGTTCATTGAACCCGGTGACTACATCCTGACCGAGTACCCAACTTATGTAGGCGCCCTCCAGGCCTTTAACTACTATCAGGCGAAGTACACGACAGTGGACATGGATAATGAGGGGATGATCGTTGAGCAGGCCGTGGAGAAGATTAAACACCACAAACCGAAGCTGATATACACCATCTCAAACTTCCAGAATCCGACCGGAATTACAATGTCACTTCGACGGCGGGAACAGCTAATCGAAGTCGCCCGGGAATATAATATTCCGATTCTCGACGACAATCCGTACGGAGATATTCGGTTCAGCGGTGAACGACTGCCGACTCTGAAGTCTATTGGTGGCAACGAAGTAATCTCTGTGCGCACTTTCTCAAAGGTTCTGGCGCCCGGACTGCGCATCGGTTGGGTAAATGGACCGGCCGATATTATTACCCAATTTGAGAAAGTAAAGCAGTGTGCCGATTTGCACACCAACACTTTCTGCCAATATCTTGTTTATGAGTATGTTAATCAGGGTCGACTCGATCCGCATATTGAGATAATCAAAACCGACTATCGGACAAAACGCGACATCATGCTGAGAGAATTGGAAGAACATTTTCCATCCGGCATCACCTGGACCGAACCTGAAGGCGGTTTGTTCCTGTGGTTGGAACTACCGAAGAACATCTCAACTGTTGACTTGTTCCAGAAGGCCATTGAGAAAGAAGTTGCCTATGTCTATGGACAGCCATTTTTCCCAGATGGAGGCGGACTAAATACATTGCGGCTCAATTTTGCGACGGCCTCCCACGAACAAATCGTCGAGGGAATCAGACGGCTCGGCGAGCTATTCAGTCAACATGTTTAATGTGCGTTAGATATGGAATTCAAAGACCCGCCCCTGAGGCGGGTTTTTTATTGCCACCGGACACATTGCGATTATCTTGGGTGAATGTCAGCACTTAAGTTCTGCAAATACCACGCCCTCTCCAATGACTTTCTTGTATTGGAAACGGGTCAAGCCAAAATTACCAAGTCCGCCTGGGGGCGAATAGCCAGAAAAATCTGTGATCGAAACAGGGGTATCGGAGCTGACGGAATCGTACTGCTCTCCCGCTCAAAAAAAGCTAAAAAGCGATTTGACATTTTTAATTCTGACGGGAGCTGGGCGGAGTTGTCAGGAAACGGACTCCGCATAGCGGGTGTTCATTGCCACTTGAAAGAGAGAAGAAAGCGAAAGTTTGTCTTTGA
>JAUXBO010000209.1 GCA_030619345.1 Candidatus Zixiibacteriota bacterium
GCCACCAGTGGTGATTTCCTTCTGGTTGTCGGTAGTGGTTCCATGAATCTTCACGCCGGTGGAGTGGAAGAAGTTGCCTATGCGGTTCTGGCCGCTCCGTCTGTTTCCGATCTTCTCCTTGCGGCACAGGAAGCGAGACATAAATTCGATATCCTGACCAGTATCACGGCCTCCGGTACAGCCGGGTTGCCGGTGGGTATTGAACTCCGCCAGAACTACCCGAATCCGTTTAACCCGACCACAACGATCTCCTTTCGGCTTACGAAGGCCGAAAGAGTCTCGCTGGACATTTATAACTTGCTGGGACAAAAGGTCACTACCCTTTTTGATGGGAATCTTCCGACCGGATTTCATACCTTTGAATGGGATGCCAGCACCCAGACGGGGTACAGATCGGCCAGCGGAGTCTATTTCTATCGTCTTTCATGGTCAAACGGAGTGGAATCAAAGAAGATGGTCCTGGTAAAATAGATATGGTGGACTGTGCTTCGGAACCGATGTATAATAATAGCAGTTATTATTACAAGAACGGCACCTAAAAAGGATTTGGCGTGAAGCATAATAGAACATTGGGAAAACTCCTGATACTGGCAGCGCTTGTTGCCTTACCGATTAATGCGCTGGCTGTCGGTCCGTCACCAGAGGCAAAACTGAAATATGGATCGGAATCTTTCTTTCAGGAGCGTCTAAAAAGACATCGCGAATTTGTGGAGCAGGGTGCCTGCTCACCGGCCATCCATCCCGTTAATGCTGATTGGAAAGACAAGCGGCTCTCCGCCGCTGCCGGAGCAGTTGATACAATACGGGTGGTAGTTCTGCTGCTCGATTTCTCGGATCACCCGTACAATGGCACCACACACGGTCAGGGGTATGCCGCCACACCGGAAGACTTTGATTCTTTGCTCTTTTCTATTCAGGGTGAGGATTCGATTTCCAATAACAACGGATCAATGACCGAATACTACCTCGAAAATTCGTATGGTAGTGTTCATATGTTAGGCGAAGTCAGCGGATGGATCAGAATGGACAGTACTTACGCCTATTATGTCAAAGATTCGGCCGATGCGGGCAGTAGCCGCAGTCGCGATTTTGCCAGAGACGCGATCAACGCGGCCAACGACAGTGTTGACTTTAGTCGCTTTGACTATAACGGCGATGGCTACTTAGATGGATTGATTCTTCTCCATGCCGGGAACGGCGGAGAGCAAGGCTATTTCGGAATCTGGTCGCACATGTTTTCTCTTCTGAGCGACACCACTATGGACGGTATCACAATTCGTGACTACGTTATCGCTCCCGAAGAATTTTCGAGTGAACTCTCACCTATTGGCGTAATCACCCATGAGTTTGGCCACTATTTTGGATTGTATGACTTCTATGATATGTGCGAGGGCGACCCCGGTCACGAGGGATCGGCTGGTCTGGGTGCCTGGTCTCTGATGGCCTCAGGTAATTACAACAATTTTGGCACCGCACCGGCTCATCTGGATCCCTGGTCAAAGATATTCATCGGTTTTCTCACACCCACAACAGTTCAATTTACAGGGAATGTTTATAACGCTCAGATTCCTCAAGTAGAGACCGATCCGGTCGTTTACAAACTCAGTAATGGCTCTACTTCGCAATACTGGCTGGTTGAAAACCGCCAGAAGACCGGATTCGATCGAGCCCTTCTCGGTCACGGTCTTTGTATCTATCACGTAGATGAGTCCGTCAGAGATGCTTACGGGCGTCCAACCAACAGTCTGAATGATCACTATTTCATCTCGTTGGAGCAAGCGGATGGCATGGACCAGATGGGTGAAACGGTCAACAACAGAGGTGATGCCGGAGATCCCTTTCCCGGCCTCAGCGACAATAGAGACTTCCACAATCTGACCGTTCCTAACAGTAAAACCTATCTCAATAATGTCACCCAGATTGGGGTCTGGAATATCTCGAACTCCGGTTCGATAATGTCTGCCGATCTGGACATAGAGTATTCTCGTCCGTGGATAGAACTGGACTCGTTGAATCCATTAACACTTCAGACTGTCCGCAATGGTGTTACCGATAATCTTATTGAGCCGGGCGACACCGTTTACCTTTCATTCAGCGCCCGCAACTATATGCGGCCGACCTTCGGTGCCAGGGCAACCCTGACAAGCAGTAACGCCGATATTCTATTGAACGATGACAGCGCCGTTTTGGCCGCGTCTATATTTGCTATCGGTCCATATTCCAATGGAATGAATGATACGATCAGCTTTATAATGCCGGATTCGATTCAGTCAATAATTGACTCATTCTTTGTGACGATTGAAACCGATTCGACCATAGGCAGTCCAGTCACATTTGCACGGACATTTGGCTTCGAATTACAACTCGGTTCTCCGGATATTTTGATCGTCGACGATGATCGAGGTGGCGACAATCAGCAGGCGTACGCTGATGTACTGTCCCGGATGATGTTACCTGCCGATGTCTGGGACGTGACAGTCGCCGGAAAGCCGGGTGCAGCTGACCTGAAAAAATATTCAATAGTCTTTTGGGTAACGGGATGGAATCCGGGAACGCCTCTTGCTGAGCAGGATATGATTGACATGAAAAGTTTCCTTGACGATGGCGGCAATCTGTTCCTCTCAACCGATACACTGGGCGTTTCATTGATGGGTGCGCTCGATCCAGCGTTCATGTCCGACTATCTTCATACCCAATATGCTGGTTCCAATCTCAAGTGGTTTATTTTGACCGGCCCTTCCGGTGATCCGATATGGGGTGGACTCAGATCGATTGTGCTTAATGCTTTGTGGCAGACGTCCTCGCTTCTTACACCTGTCAACGGGGGGGAGACCGCGCTTATTCTCGGTGATACCAACGATGTGCGCGGTGTTTGTGGCGTTTCTTATTCAGGCATGTTCAAAACTCTCATCAGCACTTTTCCACCGGAGTCGATCAACAACAATCAGGTTGGTTTCGACCCGATAGATTCCCTTATGTCACGAGTGATCGAGTTTTTTGGACTCGGATTCAAAACCGGAGTGGAAGAAGATCAGCGTCGGGCGTATCTGCCGAGAACGTTTGAACTTGAGCAAAACTATCCCAATCCCTTCAATCCGGCTACCAATATTTCATACACTATACAAAGAAAGCCCGGCAGCAAAGGACCAGTCAAATCAAGGCTGGTGGTGTTCAATCTCCTCGGCCGCGAAGTCCGGGTTTTGGTCGATGAATACCAGTCTCCCGGTCGCTATTCCGTTAAGTGGGACGGGCTTACAAGTCAGGGAACCAGAGCCTCTTCGGGCGTCTATTTCTATCGCCTGACCTACGGGGATCAAAATCAGACCAAGAAAATGGTTCTTCTCAAATAAAGTCCAAATTAGAACCATATATTTCTTTTCTGGGCCGCTTTTGCGGCCCTAATCAATTGTCGTGCAGTCGCTTCACTAAAGTAGTATTTTCAGCTTGAAATAAAGAATTCGCCTTGACTTTCCGATACCTTAACTGTATAATGGCGGTGAAAATGAAAATCGTTTTCATTTAGCTTATTGAGAATGAGATGAAAGAATTTTTGAGAACAAAAGGATTTAAGATGACTCCTCAGCGGGAGTTGATTTTCAGGTCCTTTTTTGAAATGGACAAGCATGTGTCAGTCGACGAGTTGTATGAGATAGTCCGGTCGATAGATCGGTCAATCGGATATAGCACTGTCTGGCGCAATTTGAAGCTGATCTGTCGCGTGGGACTGGCCCAGGAGGTGAGCATTGGGGATGGCATTACCCGCTATGATCGGTTGACAAGGATTCCTCACGGACATCTCTTTTGTCTCGGTTGTAAGAAGGTGGTCGAGTTTAATGCCGACCAGATTGTCGGTGTGCTCGCACAGACGGCCATAGAGAATGATTTTACCAATAAGGGCTTCAAGGTGGAAGTCCAGGGTTTTTGTGGCGAGTGCCGGGCAAAGGGATCGGTCGATAGTTCTGAGACGGAGAGCGTGTCCTGAATCGGCGACCGAGTGGCCCCGGGCCGTTGGGAGATACGGCACGAAACTGAAATTGAAAAAATGAGATCGCGTCGGTGATTGATTATTTGACAGTCGCCAATGACGAAACAAAATAGAGGAACTAAACGGACATGACGCCCCTGAACAAAATGTATCCCGGCCAAAAAGGTAAGGTGGTCGGTTTCACCGATGACAATCGTGTTTCTCGCAGACTGATGGAAATGGGTATGCTTCCCGGCAGCTCAATCGAGTATATCCGAAATGCGCCTCTCAACGATCCCATGGAGGTCCAGGTGGGGGAAAGCTGCCTGACGCTTCGTCACGCCGAAGCCTCATTAGTTCATATCGAAGTCGACGAAGCGTAGCAGCAGGAGCGTGCCGTGGTCGATTCCGTCAACAAGGGAATTAATAAGTCGATGGGCTTGATCGCTGTTTGCGGCAACCCCAACTGCGGTAAAACAACAGTTTTTAATGCTATTACCGGCCTCAACCAGAAGGTCGGGAATTACTCCGGTGTTACGGTCGAAAAAGTCACCGGTACTTTCAAGTTAGACTCCAGCCGATCCGATAGATTTACTCTCATTGATATTCCCGGTACCTACTCGTTGTCGGCCTTTTCTCCCGATGAATACATAGCTGCCTCTTCGCTCTATTCTGGTATTGTTGGCGAGCGACTCCCGGATTCAATCATTTGTGTAATTGATGCCACTACCCTTGAGAGATCGCTTTACCTGCTGCTGCAGGTTTTGCAGATTGGCAAACCGGTAGTGGTGGCGATAAACATGATTGATATTGCGCAGAGACACGGTCATGACATTGATTGCGAAATTCTGTCTCAGCAACTTGGGGGCCTTCCGGTTATTCCAGTTGTCGCC
>JAUXBO010000102.1 GCA_030619345.1 Candidatus Zixiibacteriota bacterium
GATTTTCAAATTGCACCATATACAAATTGCCAGCCAGCGTAGTACGTCCTGAAATGACACCGTTCTCAATCTGAACGTAACCGTAAAGATCCAAGAGGCCACGAAGATGCGGATTAGTCATCCGAGTCAACTCGTCCAGATCGGCGTTATCGATATCAAATTCCACTCTCCCCGATAGATCATCGGAAAAGGCGAGATTGCCGTCAAACCTGAATCTGGTATCGCCCGCCGTCATGTAAATATCCTGAAAAAGCAAGAACCGATTGTCATAAGTGAGTTTTCCTCGGGCGGCATCCAGACGGTAGCGGTCATCGCTCATCTGAAACTCGAACCGGTCAATATCGATTGCAAAATTATCGCCACTCCCACTGACGGCCACCGACAGCCAGAGCCCCTCAATACTCAGCGAATCATCGGGATCAATCAATTGTATGCGAAGATTGTTCAGTCTCAACTCATCAACGGCAAAAGAAGGTAATTCCTTCTTTGCAGAATCCGGTCTTTCAAATGCAGGAAGAATCCACGCCCCCAATGAGTCCCGTTTGAGTCTGACCTGCGCCGAATCTAACTGCAAAAAACTAAATGAGTAGTCCTTGTTCCACAAATTTCTTAGCGAGTAGCCAGCCGACATCTTCGGAATGTGGAAGATCGTATAGAAATTGACAGAGTCATTATAAGAAACATTGACATCGTTCAGGATGAGGCCGTCGTATAGATTTCCTCCCATTTCTCGAATCGAAATAGTCAAATTGTATCGAGACTCCAGCAATTTAGTCAATTGGTCATTTACGATAGTCTCCACACCGCCAAGTTTAAAAAGGTAAAAATTCAACCCAAAGAGCAGCACGCCGACCGATAGCAGAATTATTATTGTAGTCTTTCTTAGTCTCGACATCGTTTAACCTATTTGCTCCAGGATTCTCGTCGCAGCCAGATGGCCTTCTCCGGCGGCATCTCCAATATCCGACACAACCTGTGCAATCAAGCCAGTTTCGGCACCGGCATTAATGGCGCCAAGAATATGTGAGTATAGCTGCTTCTCCCGGTTTTCCATCATCAGGAAGGCGACTATACACAATTCTCTTTTTACGATGGCCAGATTTGGTCGCGACAAAACTTTTCCGTAACCTTCAAGTATCATCCAATTGAAAATCTCCGGCGACAGGGCATCCACCCGGTCACGGAGTTTCTCGAAATTGCTGTCATATATTCTACGACAGAGTTCCTCTCCCCGTTCATACCAAACTGTGGTTTCCTTGAGCGATTGGGGACCAATCTCTTCCTGCGACCTGAAGTGGGGATACGCCATGGAAAAAAGCTCCACGGCATTTAGCATGCGCGGGAATCCAAGAAACAGGTACGACTGCAAGATTAGTTCGTAGAGTTCCGCCTCATTTGGGTTATTGCGTGAAACGAGCCGAAAAGAACTCGTTATCAACTGGTCGCTGCCACTGCAGATGGCAGCGGCAGCCAGGGCCAAACAACGTTCATGGCAGAACTTTCCCGGAGTAAATGACTCTATTTTTTCGCCGAGGCGAGTGATGTCAGCGGTCGGATTCATTCATTGTAGATTATCAAAATCAACTATGCTAAGCAACGCCTAAGTTAGCTCAATAATCGGCGTTGAGGCGCAGTTCCAGACGACGAACAGCTTCTTTCAAAAACTGCAGTTCCTGTTTCAGCGAATCATGGGCGGGTTGACCGGAATTACGGTAAGAGTCATTGTTGAAATTGGAGACTGTGATTTGTCTGTTTGCGATAACCGGAACAGAAATTGAATATGAACGATGATCGCGAAGAAACTCTATCTGGAAGTGCGTGCCCGGTCGTGAGTTCCTCACCTGCAATTGCAGTTCGGAAGCGGAGTAGATATCCTTGCGATTCACTGAGAAAATCAGATCTCCCGGTCTGAGACCTCCTCTGGCAGCTGGAGCATTCTTTTCGACCGATGTGACCAGTAAGCCGTGATCGATTAACTTGTTTCCGGCAGCAGTCATAACCCCACTTGCCGGTTTTGGAGCAATCCCAGGTGACATTTCAATCTCTCTAGTGGAGAGCCCCAGATATCCAATTGGTCGATCTCCATGTTCTAACAAGTACTCGATGATCTTCTCAATTCGAACAGCAGGTACGGCCAGTCCGGCTTCAATACGATTTCCAGAACTGAGGCCGCCGGAGATTATACCGACCAAGCGACCCGACAAATCGAACAACCCACCTCCTATGGTACCTGAAGTCATTATGCTGCTAAACTGGATTAGACCGTCGGGACGAACCCCGGCACAGAAACCCAGTGATGGGCTGATGCGAAGGCCATACGAGTTGCCAATAGTCAGTACCATCTGCCCGCCACAAAGGTATTGTTGTGTGATAGGTGCCGGGTATCCCAGGCCGGCGGACGTCTCCAGCAGAGCCAGTGAAGATGGGTAGTCGATTCCGATCAAACGGGCGGGCACCGATTTCTGCGAGGAAAAACGCACATAGATCGCCTGGCTGCCCGCTATCGAAGAGGCCGAGACGAGAATGTGACCGGAGGAATCGACAACAATTCCGGATGAGATTTGACTGCGAAACGGCTCGGACCCAAAGTATGGAGAAGCCGGAGTCTGAGGAGTCGAAAATTCCGCCTGGACAGTGACCACAGTCGGAGAGACATGATATATCAGATCGGTCAGACTGCTTTCAAGCGTCACAAGTGGTTGATCAGAGGCGGTTACATGCAGAGAAAAAATAACCGCCAGAGCGGCGGCAAGCACTGCGGATCTGGCGGTCAAAGATCTAGACGTTAGCATTTTAGTATATTCTCTCCGCCTCCTTCGTATTGGACTGATCCGGTGCGACATAGACCTTGATTACGGGCCTAATGTGCAATACATAATCTGCAAACGGAACACGCCCAACGCCTGAGCGACTTACGGCATTTACTGAATGAATTCCCGAAGAACCACCAAATGACCCAGCACCGGAAAGGGCATTTGAGATTTGGCTAATCCGCTCGGATCTGGCCAACTGGGCCGTGAGTGACCATTCCTTATGAAGGTTGGCCGCCAGATTTGGATTCGAAGTAGGCTGAACGGTCAGGTATGAATCATCCTGGCCGGACCCCACTATGCCAGCCTGCTGATCCGAACCGAGAGGGAACGACTGAAACGAAACAACACCTACCAGAAGCAACATGCAGGCCGCAACGGTTGCCGGCAATAATCTTCCCCAAGTAACAGTCGGAGGTTTTTGGGGCAGAAACGCTTTACTCCGGGTTTCCGCAAATCGCTCCTGAGCGACACGATTCAAAAGCCTGGCATTGAAATCGCCGGAAACTTTCAACCCGGTCAGGGAGCTGCCTGCCTCACTTAATGAACGGTAGAACGCTTCCTCGCGTCGGCCATCCGAGCAAGTTGCCATATGCTCACTTACCAATTGCGCCTTACGTCCCGACAACTCATCGTTACAATATGCTGACAGGAAGGAGCGTGCTTTTCGACAGCGCATTACGAACCTCCAATCTTGGCTGCAATTTTTCTCGAAGCATCATCCGCGCCCGATTGACACGGGACTTGACGGTACCCAGCGGTACGCCGAGGATTGAGGCCACTTCATCGTATGACATTTCCTGGACATCCCGCAGAACAAAAGCGGTCCGATACTTCTCCGGAAGACTGCCTATTGCTTCACTGAGTACCTGAGGAAGCCGACTCGGCAGTTTGGGATCAACCGCAAATTCCGATTCGTTCCCCTGCATCTCAGTAATATCTAAGTATTTGTATTTCTTCCGCTTGCGAAGCTCGTTACGAGCAAGATTAAGACCAATTGTGTAAATCCAAGTTGACAGACAGTGCTGGAAATTGAAAGACTGCCGGTGCTGGTGCACCCGTATGAATGTTTCCTGAACGATATCCTCGGCCTCTTCTTTAGACGAGAGCATACGGCCAATTACATTCATCAGGCGATCTTTGTACCGATCTACGATTCCATTAAACGAGACCATATCACCGTTTTGAACCGCGCGCATTAAGCGAAAATCGATATCTTTTTCAGTCTCTTTAGCCATAATTCTCCTGGAACTCTCTGCTTTAACTCTAATACCCGAAAACTATTATAAAGTTCCATACTTTCTCGATCCGTTGCCCACGACAATCCAGTCTGCCACAACACCTTAGCGTCTCCGTTCTGGAGTTTTTCCGGCCAGATTATAGGATCATGGCAAAAATATCAACGGCCATCCGGTATGGGACAATACCAGCCCGGCAACCAAAACAACCAAAGCTGCCGGAATCAGTAATCGATAGACCGCCGAAAGTTGGCTATTAAAAAACTCATTAGTCAAGATAAGACATAAATGGCTGGGAGACAACATTACCCCAGCGAAACCGGAGACATAGGCCCAGAGAATCATGCTCGGATCAAGCTGCGGTTGATAAAGAAATCCGGCCAGGATGGAATAACCCAGTCCAACGTAGGCCGATACAACCCCGGTGAGAATCCCTACCGCGAAGCAGACCAGGAAAACAATCAACTCAGACGGCAGATTATACTGACTGGCCAGTTCAGGGATGAAAGCCACTGTCTCCCCCTTCTCAATGACCATCTGAAACATAAGTACGCCAAAAACCAGAAAAAGCAGTTTATAGGAGAAAGCTTTTTTGAGGCCGCTTGACCAATCAGCGCGGGATGGTTTCATCACCAGAGCCAGACAAAATACGGCGACCGCAACAGCCAGTGACAGGTTGAGATCAAAACCGCCGTACAGAACAATCGCCAATGCAATCGGCCAGATCGACCTGAATAATCTCAACACAGACGTTACCACACCGACATCCGATTTTGGCGTAGAAGGTATTTTTCGGATAAAGAGTAAAATCCCTATCAAAACTGCCACGACGCTCATGGGAAATTGCATTAAAGAGGTATTAACCATCGGCAGCCCGGTCATTGCTTCGGTCAGGATTATCCCGGCGTATATCGGCCAAAAGAACTCTGCGATATGGCGATACCAGTAGTTTACAACCATCTGCAGTTCGGGACGAACGCTGCCATTCTCCAGGATCCTCTTTATGAGCGGGGCCGACATCAATGATCCACCCGGCATGGGCATTAACCCAATCAGGGGTGGAAGAACCATCACGGCCGTACGATTGCCTCCGGGCAATCCGGAGACAGCCGAGGCAAGTTTCTCAAGATACCCTCCTGATGAAAGCAAACTACCCAGCAGGGTTATCAAGATTACAACGGACGTAAGAGTAATAAATGATTCGGAACGGACCAGATCGATTAGACCGGCCCAGAAAACAGAGGTCTCCAGACCAAATAGAGCGGCCATTAGTAAACTGGCACCGGATAAAACAATACCAACCGGAATGTTACGCCGAACAGCCAGAATAATCGCGATGAAAACAACAAGGAGTCTAAGGCTATCCATTAGCCTAAGAAATAGGGAATCATACTGATTGTCAATTAGAGTAAGGTCAACACTTGACTTTCGTCGCGTCCGACTTAGTTTTGTGAACCATGAGCGAGACTTCCACCACACCCGAAATCATGCTGCCTTCTCGGGTCAATGAACTGAAGGCACAACTGACAACCCCGGGGTCGATCTGGTTGGATTCATCGCTCAGTCTTGGGAGTAAAGGAAAAAAGTCGTTTCTGTTACAGAACCCAATCCTTGAAATAATTCTGGGCGAAAATCTCGGTCTGATCGGCTGCGCCCCTGAACAGATCAAATGCACATCAATTGATCAGATGTTGGAGCAGTTGGATCAACTCTGGTCTGATCACTCTCTTTTCAGCGCGGGCTATTTCGGCTACGAATCAACCCTGCCATTGCTGGGACTAAGCTCAACCATTCCAGCCACAAGTGATCTCGACGTACTGCCACAAGCTCGATTTCTGTTTTATGATCGTTCCGGGACCGAGGAAGTTGATCCGGCCCACATGTCGGATATAGAACCGTGGGAAAAGCAAAGCGATCAAGAACGGTCGCAATTAATTGGCTGGCCCAAACAATCAGAATATGAATCTGAGGTGAGGATAATCAAGGATCATATCCGTGAAGGTGACATTTATCAGGCAAACTACACCTCGCGATTTATCATAGATAGCGACTGTGATCCGTTAGCGGCGTATTTCAGACTTCGTCATCTCAATCCTGCCTCCTATTCGGCCTATCTGAATTTTGGCGATTATCAGATGCTGTCATCTTCTCCTGAGAGGATGTTTCTCCGTCTTGGCGATACAGTTATTACTTCTCCAATCAAAGGCACCATCGCGAGGGGTACAAACAAAGAACAGACCGCAAGGAATCTTGAGACGCTTCTAAGCTCAGAAAAAGACCGAGCAGAACTGCTGATGATAGTAGATCTGGCACGGAATGATCTCGGGCGGGTCGCCCGAACAGGGTCCGTTGAAGTAAAGCAACTCTTTAAATCTGAGCTGTATTCTTCTGTAATACATCTTGTTAGCGATGTATCAGCAAGGATCGATCCGGACTTGCCAACCAGCAGCCTTGTCCGCACACTGCTCCCCGGAGGATCGATCAGTGGAGCACCCAAGAAAAGAGCCGTCGAAATTCTTCAGCAGCGGGAGTCACACAGAAGAAATATCTACACCGGATGTATAGGCTATGTCCACGGTGACGAAGCGGAATTCAACATCGCGATCCGAACCATCCTGCATCAGCACAGTGAATACCATGTCCACGCTGGGGGCGGAATAGTGGCTGACAGTTCACCTTCGGCAGAGTATGAAGAGATGAGGCTCAAAGCGGCCAATCTGCTACGGGCAGTCGGCCTGACTGATCGGGAGATTAGATCATGAAGCTGATCACTTCTATCAATGGAAGAATGGTCAAGCGCGGAGGCGACCGGGTCTCCGTATTTGACAATTCCCTTTTGTACGCTGAAGGGCTTTTTGAAACCTGCCTTGGCATTGACGGTGACATTCTCTTTCTCAAACAGCATATAAGCCGTCTGTTTAAGGGAAGTCGAGTTATCGATCTGCAACTGCCCGTAACCCGAGAGAGACTGTCACACTGGATGAATAACGCGATTCGTGCCCATCCTGATAGAATCGTCAAGGTGCGCCTTACTGTCACGGCCGGAGAAGCGGCTCGCTGGGTCGGACGGCAGGGAAAGCCTCAGGTGATTATTAGTGTGGCCCCACATAAAATGCCATCGGTTCCGTTCAAACTGTTTCTTTCGCCGTTTCGTGTCGACCAGGACTCTGAGTTCAGAAGGATTAAAACTCTCTCATACATAATACATGCTGCCGCCCTCAAGCAGGCCCAAAAAGCAAAGTGCGATGACGCGCTCTTATTGAACGAAAAAGCGCACATCGCGGAGGTTACATCGGCCAACATTTTTTGGGCAAAAAACGGGCGAGTTCACACCCCACCGCTCTCATCCGGCGTCCTCGACGGCATAACCCGCAAGATCGTTATGCGAGAATCTGCAAAACTGGGATGTCGGATTAGTGAGAAAGCTGTACGGTTGGATCAACTTCTGGAGGCTGACGAGATTTTCATATCGAGTTCACTAAAACTGATAATTGGAGTCGGCCACATCAAGACCGATGACCACACCGTAAAATTCCCCACCGGCCCCATTACGACGATGCTGCGCGAACGTTTCAATCTTCTGGTTGGCCTAATCTAGCTGATACTTTTCCCCGTCTCGCGCAAACTCATAACACTGCTACAGCCGAACTCCAAAGGCGATCAAAGATATACTCGTACAACGGATTTGATGTATCGATCCGATTTTGCTTATCACATTCAGGATATTGCTTTTCCAACTCTTGAAGCAACTCTCCTGACTTAATACTATCTCCTACTAACGGCCTAAGTCCATTGGGAATATCTTTTCCCTCATTGAGGTTACGGTTGATTTTCCTCAGCCAAGTATAGCCCTGCGGGGGATGGTAAAGGCGTAAAACCACTGTAGGTTTTGCGTCACTTATCTTACACCTAAGCAACCAAGGGCTGAGTTCACGCTTGATGGGTTCAATAGTCTCAACATATTGATGAGCGATGCTCTCATAAGGCGGCTCACCTAGTGC
>JAUXBO010000028.1 GCA_030619345.1 Candidatus Zixiibacteriota bacterium
AATTGTCGAAACCACAGGGGTTTCGACCTACAATTAATATATTAATTTCCCTACAAATTTTTCTTAACCCAGTTTTCCAAACCTTCGACAACAACCAGCTCCTGAGCGGCTCCGCCGACCGGAGCGATGTCGTATCGCTTGCCGTCAAATTCTATATACGACTCGGTGAAGCTGACCACGGCTTCGTTATCGGACATGACGGTTAGTTTCTCCGATCCGTATTTTGTTTTCAGGTCGTTCACCAGTTCCGGCGCTTCGATAGCCAAGAATCCGTTGTTGATCGCATTGCGCTTATAGGTCTCGCTGAATGATCCGGCAATGACCAGCGCGATCCCGCGATACTTAAGCGCCGTGGCCGCCTGTTCGCGTGAAGATCCGGTGCCGAAATTGTAACCGCCGACAAGGATGTCACCCTTGTGGGTGAGTTTCACGAATTCGGGATCGTAGTTTTCCATGGCGACTTCGGCCTGTTGTTCCGGTGTGATGTCATCCTGGTAGGTGTATTTGCCGGGATAGATACCATCGGTGTTGAGATTGTCCTGGTAACAGAAGGCCAGTTTTCCTTTGATCTCCCGTGGGAAGCCCTCCATAATGGCCACGGCCGATTTCTCGGTTGATCGAGCGTTTGTTTTGACTTCACCTTTTGGTGCAACATTGTCAAATTCAGTGGGCATGTCGATATAACCACTGATCGCCGATTGGGCTACAACCGCCGGTGACCCGAGGTACGCTTCGGCTGTCTTGGAGCCCATGCGTCCTTTGAAATTCCTATTGGTGGCTGAGATACCGACTTCGCCATCTTCAAGCAGCCCCCTTCCCAGTCCAATACAGGGACCGCATCCGGGTGGGAGGACTTTCGCTCCGGCTTCGATCAACGCACTCCAATCGCCGCGTGACTCGGATGCGTCTTGCACTTCTTTGGAAGCTGCCGCGATATAGAATTCGACGCCATTAGCTACCTTGCGTCCCCGGATAACTTCGGCTGCCTGTGCGATATCTTCCTCTCGACTATTCACGCAGCTAACAAGGTACGCCTTGTTGACTTTTAGCTTACGTTTTCGCATTTCTGCAACCGGCGTCATGGTCTTGACATTGTGCGGTCCGGAGACATGGGGAGTGACAGTAGTAAGGTCGAGCCAGAGTTCTTTGGCGTAGAAAGCATCCGGGTCGGCATTCGGAATATTACTACGCAATTCTTTGAGCCGGGCCGCATTCAGACGAGGGCTGTCGGCATCAGAGGGTACGTTTTGCAGTCCCCGTTTCTTAACAAACTGAACGCGCGCTTCAAGCCAATTGAGCGTCACGGAATCACACGGGAAAATGCCGGCCAGCGCTCCCCACTCGGTGGTCATGTTGGCTATAGCCAGACGGTCATCGAGCGACAACGCCGCAACACCGCCACCACGAAATTCTATCGCATGATTGAGGACCTCGTCATGGTTAAACAGTCCGCAAAGAGTAATGATAACGTCTTTTCCGGTAACACCCGGTTTTAGTTTTCCGCGCAGTTCAACTTTGGCTACCGGCGGCACCTGCCACCAGGTTCTTCCCGTCGCCCAGATAGCGGCAGCATCGGTGCGCACTATCGGCGTACCGAGGCAACTAATGCCACCATACATGTTGGAGTGCGAATCGGACGCTACAACCATAGTACCGGGGAAAGCGTAGCCTTCTTCGATCATGATCTGGTGCCCGATCCCCCGACCGGCCGGATAGAAATCAACGCCCATGTCTGCGGCGAAAGATTCGATCTTCTTGTATTTCTTGAGGTTCTCTTCGCCCGTGTCCTGGACGTTGTGATCCAGGGTGTAGACCGGCTGGCGCGGGTTGGCAACTTTGGCAGCACCAATCGATTTGAATTTGGGGATCACCGCCCCAGTATTGTCATGGGTCATTACATGCTGCGGGCGGATCGATAGGAAATCTCCGCTATGAACGATGTGCCCTTCGGGCAGATCAACCGCATATTTCTGAGCTATTTTCTCAACTAAGTTCTGTTGCATCTTTTGTTACTCCAAAAAGAACACACTGCGTGTGCCCCTATTTGACGAGGTCGAAATCTATGAAATCGCAATGATGGAAGATAATACTCTCGGGCAAACGCTTCTCTCCCGCACCTTCTTTGGAATGGGTGGCTATTGTGTGCATGACTTCAGAAGGGAGATCATGCTTGAAGGCCAAACCGACACCGCTGAACGGATGACGAATATGTTTTCCATAGTCGGATTTGTTCGGCTGTCCACCGATTATTTCAAACTCCAGCAGCTTTCCAACATCGGCAAGAAGAGCTCCTGAGATTAAGTAGTCGCGATTGACCGGCGTCTTGTTGTCACCGTGTACTTCGTCCAGAACTTTGTCACAGGCAATGCACATCAGGCAACAGGCGCGAACATGGTCAATAAAAGTAATCTGCACATTCTCAGCCAGGAGCGTAAACGGAATACTTCGAAGCAGATCTTCGGTCCAGCCACGAAACTCGATTGCCTCGATCCAACAGGCCATTGTTTTGTTGCGCAGTGATTCATCTTCAATGAGGTCAACTTCGGGGAATAACCGACGAACCAATGCGGTCTGGTCGTTTGACATTCATAGTCCTTTCTGATTCAAATATTTAGTCTGCTTAAACAGCCAATGTAATCAATTACGGCATCGACCGCAAATCCAGCCGAATATAGCTCGAAGATACTCACTATCAAGGAGATAGTAGCCTATTTGGGGGAAAAACAACTTGACTTAGTGAATATTATCACATTATCCTTCCTTTAGTAAGCTGCTAAGTTAGCATTCACTAAAGTCGACAGTTATTGTACGAGGAACGTTAGCTATTACTATGGCTCATAAAATAGACAGAAAAGCAGAAATTATCCGAAATGCTACTGTTTTGTTCAGTCAGGATGGATTTGACCGAGTCACAGTGAAACGACTGGCTCATGCGGTCGGAATTTCTGAGCCGGCCTTATATCGCCACTTCGTATCGAAGGAAGCAATTTACGAGGCTGTCCTGGAGTCGATTAAAGACCGCCTGGAGTACACGGAACTCTTTGAACGCCTTGATGATGAAACGGACATTGAGGTTATTTTGTCCTCTATGGCCTACCACATTATAGATTTCTTCACGGCTAACATTGATCTCTACCGGCTCTTGCTTTATTCGGCTTTGCGAGGACATGAAAAAGCCAAGCATGTTTTTCAGATAGTGCGCGGCACCTATATAAAGTACCTTAAAAAGCAGCTAGATAGACTTCAAACCGGGGGTCATATAGTAGAGAAAAATAATGATATTATTGCCAGATGCTTTATAGGAATGGTCTTTGACTGTTCGTTGGGTTCCACGCTGTGGCGTGGATTCCAAGGGAAAGTCCACAAACCAACGGAGGTGGTAAACAATAACATACCTATATATGTGAGAGGTTTAAAGGTGTAGCCGCTGCGGTATTGGCGGCTCGAGAGGTTCATTTGAGATTAGCTTTGAAGTTTATAACGCTAATTCACCGAGAGGAGGAAGTATGATCTGCTCTGTTTCGGGCAATCGAGAGCGAAAAGGAGTATGCGCAAGGCTGCTTCTGGCCGCGCTGGCCGTTTGCCTGACCATCAGCATGACAGTATCTGCAGAAGTTGAAAACAGCATCTGCGCTGATTGTCATGACGAAGTTAGTGAAATGTTCCATAATTCTACCCACGGGATCGTCTTTAGTGGTGACCCGAGTCTGGAAAAAGCCAGTTGCGAAAGCTGCCATGGTTCAGCGGTTGATCACGCCAACGATGGCGACCCGGAGTTGATTATCAACCCGGCCAACCAGGACCAGTTTGGGGCCAAAGAACTATGTCTTTCGTGTCACAAAGACCACGGCTTTGATGATTGGGCATTTTCCAGTCACAATGCAGCTGATGTCACCTGTGCTGATTGTCACCAGGTTCATGTTGCTGCTGGAACACAGCCGGTTTCCACAACTGAGATGTGCTACAACTGTCACGGCGATGTTCGTGCTACCATGCACATGCCGAGTGCTCATCCGGTAGCTGAAGGTAAAATGACTTGTCAGAACTGCCATGATCCGCACGGCGGATCGACAAAGTTTGCCCTGGAAGCAGACAGTCGTGAACTCTGCTTCACTTGCCATGCCGGCAAGGAAGGCCCGTTTGCATATGAACATGCGCCGGTCAATGAAGACTGCATGATTTGCCACAATCCACACGGAACCGTGGCTGATAATATGCTGAAGCAGTCTGAGCCTACACTCTGTTTGAACTGTCACCCGATGCATTTCCATACTGCTGGCATCGGCGAAGATCGGACAGATTATGCGATTGATGGAGAACCGGGCCGGACGCTGAATTCGTCCCCAACTGCCTGGAAGTCATCAATGCTGACCAAGTGCACCCAGTGTCATACTGTCATACACGGCAGCGATAACCCGTCGCAGGAAATTCCCGCCCAGGGCCAGGGATTAACGAGATAGGAGATGATAATGAAACAGTTTACAACATACGTGACTGCAGTCATAATCGCCCTTCTGTTAATTCCTGCAATGGTAATAGCGGAAGATGGCGGTGACAAACAGCGTGATCTCAGTATCTGGCTGGGAGGTCATACTACTGAGTTTACCGATAACACCAAAAAAGTCGGCGAGTACAACAAAGGCGAGAACGAGTTTCTGCCGGAATTTATGCTCGACTACTATATGAAATCGGGCAATAAGATGATGTCTCTCAACGGTCATTTCTATGACGATGAGAACATCGATGCCCACTACAAGTTGACCATTGGAAATAAGTTCAAGGCCAAAATTGATTTTGGCTCGATGGTTGCCCAAAAAGGTCGCGACCTGCTTGAGAATATCGGCGCTAAGAAGGGTCCCAAGATGCTCTCGTATACGCTTCTGGACGAAGACGCCGACTACAAAACCAAGCGGAGCGATATTGAAGGCGACTATCAGTTGCTGCTTTCCAAGACCAACAATATCAGATTGCTTGCGGCACATCGTTCGACAATTGAGACCGGGCACGAGCAGAAGATCTCTACCGGCCATTGCGCCAACTGCCATCAGGTCTCCCGAAAACTCGAAGTTGACCGCCAGACCCACACGGTCGAGGCCGGGGTCGCGGGCGAGGCTGGCAAGTTTGATCTGGCTTATTTGTTTGGATACCGGACGTTTAAGTCGAATGCTCCGGATGCGATAAACCATTACGATGACGCCCGTCATCCGACCAATACAGTCATTACAGGTAGTGACACTACTTATACCGCAAGCGCCGGAGAATTCGTTCCAAGACTGATTTATCAAGACACTACTCTCCCCTATGGCGTTTATCCGGAAACGGAGAAAATGTCACATAAGCTGAAGGTCAAGGGAGATGTCGGCAAGGGTCGTTTTGCCGGTGCTGTATCAATCAGCCAGGCCAAGAACAAGCACACTAATCTGACCACCGACGCTGTAAGCGGAGTGGCCAACTATGCTGTACTTTTGAATCCTAAGACCCGGCTGCTGACTAAACTCAATGTGAGTCAGATTCAAGCTGACGATGCTATAATTGATCTACCCACTCATCGCGAAGGGCTGTCGGGACCGACTCAGGACTTTGACTACACCTTCTATTCATCGCTGGATCGCACAACAGCCGGACTGTCGGCTGAGTTGATCCGAAAGGTTAATCCCAAGCTGACGGCTTCACTCAAAGCCGGTTACAGTATGGTTGACCGTGATGATTATCCCGTATATCAGAACGGTACTAAAACGTCAAAGATGTTCGGGCAGGTGAAACTGCGCCATCGCAAGGGTCTTACTTACTCAACGAATTTCAAGTATCGCTTTGAAAAGATCACTGATCCTTATGTTTCGGGTCGCGGTCTCTTTGAAAGCAAAGGACGTGGAGTGATTCTCCCGCTTGATACCGTCCAACCCGGATACCCGGGATGGGTCTTCTATTACCAGCGTGAAGAACTTCGTTACCAGGATATCACTACCATGCCGACCGAGAAGCATGATATCGAGTGGAGTTCCAACTGGTGCCCCAACTCTAAAGTCGGTATCAATATGGGCATGAAGATTGGACTCGACAAAAACAATGACCTCGACAGTCTGGATGTCAAGCAGACCAGTATGCAGCCCAACCTGTCGATCAACTTTAACCCCAATTCGAAGATCAGTCTGACAACGGGATTCTCGTATACTCAATACGATTCGAGAGGTCCGGTGACAATTGCTCTGTTTGATGGCTGAGGTGGCCATATTTCAGCCGACGCCGGGAGCGTCGACTCGATTTGGCATTATGGAACCGCTTATGCCATGACAGATTATACGTCCAAGTCTACGAACCTCTATCTTGTTGCTCACCTGATGCCGACTGAAAAACTCGGTATCCACGGCAGTTTTGACTTCAATCTTTCAGAAGCCGCTCTGGATGAAGTTCAGATACCGGATAGCGCCGCTTTGGTCGCCATCGGTGTCCCCGCCGGTTGGTTCGCCAGCCATAGTTATGATTATAGCCAGATGTCTACTTACAGCGATTTCGATTACGAATTGCTGAAGTTGAATTTTGGTGTAGAATACCTTTTGTCACCTAAGATTACCTTCACGGCCGATTTGGACTATGCCGACCTGAAGGATAACCAAGGGTATGTTTATGGAAATGAAACTGGATCATTCTACATGATTAGGTCTGGGTTCAGGTTGAAGTTGTAAGAACTTCCCTTCCATTTACTCCTCATTTTGAAAAGCTGCGCCGCCATTCAAGGCGGCGCAGCTTTGTAAGAATAAGCACTTGATTCCTCCGGAAAACAGAATATATTTTATCTGCAAATTATGCCGGAGTGAATTTATTATTTTGCTCCATTATCTATTAAGGCAAAAGTTTGCAGTAAGGTGGTAGAGTCAGTAATCTTTATCATCGAAACGAAGAAAGATGTTCCGAATGTCACTGAGACAATCCGGGACAGTAAATTTAGTATAAACTAGACCGGGTTATCCGGGAATGAAAGGTTAGTGTCATGAGAGTGGTTCCGCTCTTATTTATCCTTCTTTCGACCTGTATCTGCTTGCCAATATATGGTCAGGACGACAACGAAACCTGTATGTCCTGCCATGAAGACCCTGAGTTGGAAGGACTCGATCATAGCGGCGCTACAATCCTCATGTTCGTAGCCGTCGACACTTTGGCCGCCTCTGTTCACGGCGACATGGAGTGTGTAGACTGCCACACCGATCTTGCCGATATGGATGACTACCCTCACGCAGAAGAACTTGCTACCGTAGATTGTTCAACATGTCATGATGAGGTGCAGGAGATATTCAGCGCATCGGCCCATGGCGAGGCGCTGGACAATCCCCGGGCACCTACCTGTGTTTCGTGCCACGGTACTCACAATATCCTTCCACATGAAAATCCGGAGGCGTTGTCTTCCGCAAAAATGCTTCCTTATACCTGCTCCAATTGCCACCACAAGCAGATACTTACAAATGATCCTGACGTGAAAATCACGGATTCCTTTGATCGCTACATGCGGGGTATACATGCCGAAGGTATCTCTAAGGGGATTGGATCGGCGGCATCATGCAACGATTGTCATGGAATGCATGACCTGAAGCCGGCCTATGATCCGGCCTCAATGGTCAATAAGATGAATCTCCCGAAAACCTGTTCCAAATGCCATAATGATATTTATACCCAATATGAACGGGGAATTCACGGCAAAGCCTTGAAAGCTGGTATTCTCGATAGTCCCAACTGCTCCGACTGCCACGGCGAGCATGAAATTCTTAAGATCAATGACCCCCACTCTCCGGTTAATGTATCGAATGTATCAGTTTATGTATGCGGCAAATGCCACAATGACAGGCAGCTAATCGAAAAATACGGACTTGGGGATGAGCGTTTTTCATCTTACCAGGATTCGTATCACGGACTTGCAATTCAAGGCGGTTCCGTAACAGCCGCTACTTGCGTCTCCTGTCATGAAGCTCATGATGTTCTTCCGCAACAAAATCCTGCATCTTCGATTCACCCCGACAATCTGGTAGAGACTTGTCAGAAGTGTCATCCTAAGGCCAATTACTCGTTTGCCTCGAGCTACTCGCACAATATTGCTGCAGCGCAATACAGTGTGTTGAATAGATGGATTGAGGTCATATACATTATCGCCATCGTGCTGATAATCGGCTCCATGCTGTTTCACAACGGGATCATCCTATTTCGCTCTATGATTGACAAGAACAGACGCACCCGAGGTTTGCCAACGGTTAAGAGATTCAATGGAAACATGGTCTACCAACACATGGTACTGACTATTACGTTCATTGTTCTTGCTATTACCGGTTTTGCTCTAAAGTACCCGAATGCATGGTGGGTGAGTATTCTCAACTTTGTGGGAATTTTTGAACCGGCCCGATCGGTCATTCATAGAATATCGGCGGTATTACTCATCTATATTTCTATCCATCATGCTGTCTTCCTGCTCGCGGCCAGAAGGGGACGCGAGGAATTGAAGGCTATCTGGTTCGAGAAGACAGAGTGGAAATTGATCGTACAGAATCTAAAATACCATCTCGGAATGATCGATGAGAAACCGCAGTTTAATCAATATGACTACACCGAAAAGGCCGAGTATTGGGCGCTTGTTTGGGGCACAATTGTCATGGTTTTCACCGGTTTTGTGCTCTGGTTCCCGACCACATTCACAGCCATCTTGCCGGCGTGGAGCGTCAAAGTCGCCGAGACCGTTCACCTCTATGAAGCCTGGCTGGCATCGCTGGCCATTGTTGTCTTCCATTTCTTCTTCGTAATATTCCACCCCGAGCAATACCCGATGTCATTTACCTGGTTGACCGGCGACATGACCGTATCTGAAGTAAAAGAGCATCATCCGCTCTGGTACAAGAAGATTATGGAAGAAGGGAAGGAATCAGGCCAAAAGGGAAAGTCGGACGAACACAGCACTCCTTCAAGTCAATAATTGAAGCTGAAATATAGCTGGTACTAAAAAAGCCCCTCAATCGAGGGGCTTTTTCTAGTTTACATCTTCCCTTAGAGTCGTTCCCCCGGTGGCTCCTTTTTGTAATTGTGATCATCGTCATGGCAATTATCACAGGTCGGTGTTTGGTGATAGTGCAAATCAGCATGACAATCTTCGCACTCAAACTCAAGATGAGTTTCATCCAGTTGCAATCCCACCACCGAATGCCGGAAGTTACTCTGGTTCCAACCGGCATGGCAGTTGGTACAATCTCCGTTCATAGTCGAGATTCTCTTTCCAGTAGGATGACAGTTGCGGCATTCCAAATCGGTGTGATATTTGCTCAGGTGCCAACCAGAGACATCGTGTGTAAATGGCGGCTTTTCTTCATATCCATGACATTTGCTGCACTTGTCCTCAAGGTGACAATCGTTACAAATGCTATGGACTTCTTCCATCGTTTTGACAACCGGGGTTGTTTTTCCTAAATGATGACAATAGCCGCAGTTTTCTTCCTGGTGACAGTCGACACATTTTAGATCAAAAAGATCGACGTGTTCATTGTGATAGAATGTAACCTTTGGGCCTTTATCATAAGGTGTGTCGTAAACCTTTTTAGTCGGAACCGTGATTACCGGGTGCGAGATACCGAGAATATCGGTCGGATCCTGTACAACATCCTCCGCACCAGTGAACCGTTCCGGCTCATGGCAGACAATGCATTTGGTTTCATGATTCCATTCGCGGTGACAACCGAGACATTGACGATGATACGCCCCTTTTAGATTCGGCTGACTGAGGTTCACTGAAATCCCTTCGGCAGGGTGACACTCGTTACAGGACGGAATCTCACCCGCAGGACTGTAATGGTGGCAAGTGGCACAATCAAACCCCATTTCCGACATCTCGGCATGCTGCTTGTGGTTGAACGCCACGGGCCCATATAGATTTTCAAGTGTGTTTAATACCATTGAATCCGGAGCTTCCTTAAGTGAATGCTTGCTGGTGCTGTGCGCCGCGGCTATGCGCGGACAAGCGATCAGACACGGTTCTTTGGCCGTCGGCCGGTCACACGTATGGCACTCACTACAGTCCAGATGTCTTAGCGGATGCTCATGCGAATTGACATTGCTCATACTCCCGACAATAAACATCAGCGTCAATAATCCCAATAGGATAGTTTTCATTTTGTCACCTGACCACTTTTTTTCGATAGGTGCATGGACTTTTCCATTTCAGAGTCATAGATTGTTTTGTCAACCGATATCACAGGAAATATTCGAACCACAACACGATAGGCAAGGACCAAACCGGAGAACAGTCCAATGGTAACGGCGATCTCAAAAATCGACGGGAAATATGATTCGGTGCTATAGAGCGGCTGATAGGCCACCAGATACACATTAATCCGGTTAATGACTACTCCGATCACGGCTGCAGATGCAGAGACAAACAGACCAAGCATCGATCGGCGAACCCTCGGATTAAACAGCATAACAATTGGGAATATTACACCAACCATCATCTCAATCAGGAACGCAATAGAGTAACTATCGAAAGTGAATATAAATCCCAGGGCGTCCCGGTAAACAAGATCAAGCATGCGAATAATGAAATAGACAGTCAGTAGTACTGGTACATACTTCGCAATTGAAGAGAGCACTTTCTTTTCGGGCGGCAGCTTAAATGACCTGCTGGCCAGTATCGATTCAAAGATCACCATCGGAAAACCAACCGAGATTGCGGACAGAAGGAACAGTAACGGCAGGAACGGTGAATACCAGAGCGGGTGCATTTTGGATGGCACGATCACCATAAGCGTTCCCAGTGAAGACTGATGCAGGCAAGAGAGAACTACGCCGGCGATAATGAATAAAAAAGTGACTTTCTTGAGGGTTGTGTCAGCGATGCTTAGTACAAATTCGGTAATCTTGTTCAGAGATTTCAGCGAACCGCGGAAATTGACCCGTCCCTTGAATCGCTCGACAACAATCGGGATAAACTCTATGTACAAAACGGTTAGATAAATCATTACACAGATACCCACTTCAAAGAGTGCCGAGTTTCCCTGCCACATATTTGGGATCATCGGGTGCCAAACATTGTAGTAGCGTCCAAGATCTCCAAAAAGTCCGATTACAACAAAAGTGTACCCGAGCAGCGCTGTCAGCAGCGCCGGTCGGACAATTGCATGGTATTTCTCCTTGTGGAAAATCTCCACCAACGCGGCGGTCGTGAATCCTCCCGCTGCCAGCGCAACGCCTGTGGCAACATCGACAGCGATCCAGATCCCCCACGGATACTGGTTGTCAAGATTGGTCGCTGCCCCCAACCCGAAGACAAATCTATAGGCAAAGGCCAGCAACCCGAGACACACGATTCCAAAAAGAACTTTCGTCCCGGTAGTGAAAAAGGGAACCCTGATCGGCATCGGATATTCATGGTCATGCATCGGTCGATTCCTCCGATTTTTCTCGTTGCCCGGAAGTATGCATTATCAGTCCTAACAAACCATATAGTGCAAGGGGCGGCAGAAATGACTTGAAAAGCCCATGCTGGATATTCTCTGTGATTTCAGCCGGGGACTGGTTATCCAGAAGTGGTAAACCGGCTGTCTGGAAATCAGCGCGTGCCAGATATAGCCATGATGTTCCACCTATCTCATACTCACCGTAAACATGGTCCTGATATCTTTGGGGGTTAGCACTGATACGACCGTAAGCGATATCCAGCATCTCTTTGCGCGTTCCGAATACTAATGCCTCATTCGGGCAAATCTCTACGCAAGCCGGCTTTTTGCCTTCATGCAAACGTTCGGTACAAAACGTGCACTTCCTAACCCTGGGAGTTAAGACGTCGTGGTATTCATACGCAGGAATTTGGAAAGGACATGCGACCAGGCAATATCGACAACCCATACACTTCCAGGTATCATACATAACCGGACCATGCGATTCCTTTGTAAGCGCTCCCACCAGGCAGGCCGACACACAAGCCGGATCATTACAATGCATACACTGTACCTTCACATATGCTTCACCTTCCTTGGCACCCTTATCTTCATAAGCATTAACCACGGTGAAAGCATCATGCTGCGGGCGACGCCCGAGTTGCAGTTGCGTCTGATCTTCAAAGTAGGCAGGCGGATGATCAGCCAGTTCGTGCGTTTTGTTACAGGCGTATTCACACTTCCGGCAGCCGATACAGGCTGTTGAGTCAACCAGCACTGAGAACATCTCATCGGGGTTGTGCCCAAGCCGATCCGAAGTATGACCGGTGGTAGCCATCATCGTGGCGGTAGCCGTGGCGGCTGCGGCCGTTGAAAGGAATTTCCGTCTCGATTTATCCATATTTACCTCATTGGTAGAGGATTCACCAAACAACAAGACTCTCAGTTTTGTGAATATATTCACAAAACAGGACGAAGTCAATACAATATCGACTTTGCACCCTATTTTTATAGTTATTTATAACTACAACAAAAAGGTTATATAATATAATAAGTGCCACTTTTATCACAATTCAATGCAGTCCGTTCGCAAAAAGAAATACTGTATGTATTGTTGTTAGTTAAGACATTGAAGCTAAGAGACTTGGGGGGAAGAATGGATTAAAGGTCCTTATTGATATGGCTCGTCCCCGCCCACCGAACTTGAGTCGTCAACCGGGTAACCATCGTAATATTCCTCTTCATCGTTCCAAATGGGCAGCATCAGGGGCTGGATCAGAACCTCAATCGTTCTGTCATCGCGAACAACCTGCAGTGTCGCTCCCCCTGCTTCATCAAGCAATTCAAGGATTTTCTCCACCAGTGCCTTGTGGCTACGCGACCGCTTTCCATTGATGCGACGAACTAAGTCACCTTCCCGCAATCCACAAGCATATGCCAGGCGATACGCATCGATCAGGTCCACTCTCAGGAGGCCTGAACTGGAATTTGAGACTGAAAATCCAAGCTTCCCCTTGATTGGGAGACCCTCCACAAACCGACGCGGGCCTGCGACTATCCGTTTTTCTTTTCGCGGCGGGCGGGTCATTCGGACCAATTCTGATGACCAAGGCTCCTGATAAATCCAGTCGGCCAGAGTAAAGTCGGGTGTTAGAATCCACTGATTGAAAAAGTATTTCTCAAACAGGATTCGTCCCGGGGTGTGGTTTTTCCAAAAACCGGACTGATACGCCGCATCTGTAGAATCGACCCCTATTAGCGACTGGCAGACCGAAATAGCCAATAGCAGGGCCAAGTTGTCGCGGCGGAATGCGGATGCCCGCATCAGGGGGTGGTCGGCAACAGGTAATCTTATCCCAGTTTGTGGCTGAACGGTTTGATCGAGCATACGATGAGACAATTGATAGACCAGATTAAGAATCTGCCGGTTTCCATCGGGGGCCACTTCGATCAGGGTCCCTCGCTGCAGACCTCCGACCGGAAGAATTAGCGGCGTTCCAGAACCGGGTGAGGTGTGGTAGCGAACCAGGTATATTTCGAATTCGGTTTCGTACCATTCCAGGCCGGATAATTCGCGAAGAAGGTGCAGAACCGTATCCCCTTTGAGATGCCACCAATTGACCAGTGTGGTATCGTTCTCACGCAGCCACTTCAGGTCTGACCGCACCGCATATGACTTGTAGTATTGCGGGAGCAGCGAAGTCTGAAGCGACGCAGCACGATCATTCACGGAGACCTGCGGAATAAAACCATCATAGGTATAAAATGAATAGTAAGTATCCTGCGATTCTGACTCTACTGCCAACAACAGACAGAACAAAACTAAGATTGATAGGGTAGCCGCTTTCATGTGTCGAAGGTAACAGGCATCGCGGCAGTTAGGCAAGTAAAACCAGCGCTGCAAAAAGATCGCTTGCCTGACCGGACCGAGTCTGTTATTCCTGGTTACACTGAGGCACTATTTATGAGAGTATTAATTAGACATCTTATCATACTGACGGCTTTTCTGATTGCCTGTGGTTCTGAGCAGGGCAAGGATAGCTCAAATGATAACAACCCGACGCGAAGTCGGA
>JAUXBO010000220.1 GCA_030619345.1 Candidatus Zixiibacteriota bacterium
ATTATCTTCCTGAATGAATAGCTGCGGTCGGTTGCGCAGTAGGAAGTTTCCGGGAGCAATGGGCGCCAATACCTGAAAAAGAACTCCGACGATTACGAATATCACAGCCGTTCTACCCGAGCGCGCTACTTTCCTCTGCTTACGATCAATGGTCCGCCAGAGATCTACAAAAGTAAACAGATAGAAAATGACCGGCAGTCCGATTATTATTACTTTTATCCAGGACTGAAACGGAACCAAAAAGCTGACAAAAAACAGGACGACGGCGATAAGTGTTACCAGAAAAACAAACAGCCCGAATATAACTTCGCGCCAATAAAAATGCCCCAGTCCCGGAATACAGAGACTTAGGAAAATGCTAAACAATCTGGAATGTCTGAAACTCAAGCTGATTCCTCGCTGCTCTGTTCAATACAATACTCGCTAAACAATATCAATACTTTTCAGTTAATAGGTCAATAATAGAAGTTACAATTGAGCTTTTGCTTGTCATATTGTATAAATACTCCTATAACGGTACACAAGTTGCATTATTAGATGGCAGTTGATTAGAATAAGTGAGGATACGGCAATGGGTTACGAAAATGGCACGAAATTGGAAGGCATTCAGTTGCAACCACGATACGATGTTAAGCGTATAATTGGCAAAAGGATACCTGCCGGAAACATAGTACTGCCTGACTTGACAACCGTGTAGATGCCGTTAAATTGTAAGCAAATCGTTTCACATATTTTGGAGGTATTATGCTGCGATACAGCGTCCAACTCTTTGGAATAACCGTTTTTGCTCTGGCCTTAATCTGGGTTGTTGGCGAAGGCGAAGCCAGTCAATCTGTTGCCGATTCAGAACCGGTGCTGTGGGCGGACACTGTTCATATCAATCTCGATAATGATCCTGAAACACAGCCCAAACCAAAAGTGAAGCGAGATACGTTTCTAAAAGACGTCAAGAAACTCAGCCAGACAGCTTTCAACGTCCGCAACCATTACATGGAAGATGTTGACACCCACGAGATCATCAAGGCCGGAATTCGAGGCATGCTTAGCGATCTTGATCGCTTCTCAGTATTAATGGAAAAGTCATCCTACGACGCCTTAATGGAATCGACTCATGGTAAGTACGAAGGTCTCGGGATGCAAATTGATGCTCGTGATGATCGGATAAGAATTATAACACCGATCGAAGGCACCCCCGCCTATCGTAAGGGACTTCACGCCGGTGATGTTATCTGGGAGATCGACGGTAAATCGACTGAAGGGATGTCATCATCGGATGCCTCCAAACTGATGCGTGGCACCGCCGGGACCAGTGTAAACCTGACCATCAAACGTGAGGGAATTAAAGAATTTCTCGATTTTGAAGTTGAGCGGGCCGTTATTTCTTTGAAGTCAGTTAATTACTTTGGAGTCTTGCCGGGCACCGATGTCGGATATGTGCGCCTCTCCCGTTTTGCGGAAGAAACCTCCAGAGAATTGCGCGACGCTATCAACGAACTAAACGAACAGAATATATCCGGACTGATTTTTGACCTGCGCAGCAACGGTGGCGGGCTCCTGGATCAGGCCAAAGAAACAGCCGAACTATTTTTGGACCCGGGCAGTGAAATAGTCTACACACGCGGAAAGTTTGAAGACTCTGAGCGGCACTATCAGTCCGAACGTCCTCCCATTTACACCGACAAACCGCTGGTCATACTGGTCAACGACGGCACCGCTTCGGCCTCCGAGATCGTATCGGGCGCCATACAGGATTGGGACCGGGGCATTATTGTCGGAACCGAAACTTACGGCAAAGGACTGGTACAGCAAATATTCCCGATCTCTTCCGATGGAAGTCTGGCGCTGAAATTGACCACCGCGAAATACTACGTACCCTCCGGACGCTGCATCCAGCGTGAAGATCGTCAGGACAAAAAGTCAAGTCCCCACGGTACCCCGGAGGACGCTGAAGAAGAGAGCGACTCACTTACGGTTGCTGAAAAAGATATTTTCTACACCAACGGTGGCCGAATCGTATATGGCGGTGGTGGTATCGTACCGGATATTGAAATCGAACGCGACCTCTGGCAACCGCTTGAAATCAATTTGCGGAGACAGTCGATGTTCTTTGATTTTGCCGTCAAGCACGTTGCAGCCAATCCCGATATCGATCCCGGTTTTGAAGTCACCGACAAAATCGTCAAAGACTTCCGTTCCTTCATTGAGGAAAAGGAGTTTGATTACAAGACGACCCTGCAGTTTGCGCTTGAGGAGTTGAAAGAAACGATTAAAGATGAAAAGAAATCCGACCTGTTCTCAGAGGACCTTGACGATATCGCCCAGTTGATAGAGAAAGAAAAAGAAGCTGACTTTGATCGCTCTCTGGATTACATCAAAGACATGATCAAGCGCGAAATCGTCTCGGCTGTTGCCGGCGAACGCGGCGTGTACGAAGAGATAGTTCTCAAAACTGACAAGACCGTGCAAAAAGCAGTTGAGATTCTAAAAAACAACGGTGAATATTCAAAACTACTGGCCGCCGGACAGACCGCGGAAAAATTGAACTAAAAACTCGTTGAGCATTTACTTATGCAAAAAAAGCGCCTATTAAAGGGCGTTTTTTTTTGGAAATTTTCGGTATCGTGTTGCAAGAAACTACATCACACTGTCCGTAGACGCACTATCGGATAATCGTGGTAATCCCGGTTCAAACCGTTTGAACAGCCAGTTGTCGTCATCGAGAATCAGGGTAAAAGTAATTGGCCTCTTTTCCAGGGCTGTCGAATCCATGATAAAGCAGTCGATACGCGCCTTATTACTGGTATAGGTGATGGCGGCGTTTCCAAACTGCCGAAACTCAAATCGAGCGCCCGCGCCATAAACAAAGTTGAACAGGGAATCAGAGTTCTGATCAATATCGAGTATGTCCACCGATAGCAATGAATCAACCGCCGCCCGGTTCTTGTCAACTACTGCCAGTTGGAGTTTGTACAACTGCTGCCTAAGCTCCGGAATGTGGTCACGATTTGGAGTCGTTTCTTTGCCGCACCCCGCCGCCAAAGAAACTAGCAGAGCCAAGCCACCTATGGAAAGCTTCAGCGTTGACATCATTTCTGTCCCACTCCGGTCCTGGCCTGTTTACCATCAAATCGGAACAGGCCATCCCCCCGCCTGGTAACAGTGCCGTTCTCAATTAGCTTCTCTTGTGTCCGGGTAGCAATAAGATTCCAGAACCAGTAGCGGTGTCCAAAGAGGACCTTATAATGACCGTGTTTATCGGCCAGCGAGAACAACTCAGAATAGGCGTGTTGGAGAATAGAGGTATGACCTTCGCCGAGCGCAGCCATCGCCGCCTTCACGATAGAAGTATCAACTACAAAAATCTCAGGAGAAGGACCCTTGAATTTTAAGATTTGAGCCCAATTATTGAATCTACGCTGCGGCTTGTTCCAACCAGTGCAGTCGAGTTCTGGAATCGAGTCCCCGAACAAAATTTGATAACCGGTCTTCCCAAAGAAAGGGGCATAAAAGTGACTCCCGTTAACAACATCACCGCCCTGAACCGCATACATATAATAAGGCATCCGGGCGTTACAGGGATCGGTATTGTCATAGAGCAAAAGCGGAGCTGATCGGGTTATAAAATTCCTCCCCATGTAATACCAGAGGAGAAAAGCAGAGATAGCGGGATGCTTTCGGTAGAGCATCGTCCCGCCATCGTAAAACGAATTGCTGTCGTCCGACATTGCTCCGGCTTGCACCATCGAGTCAAGCGAAGCCCAATAGGCGGGCAGGTTTTTCTCCACCAGATTGACGAGACTGTCAGCAATGCTCAGAGCCAGTTGGCGAGTCTCTTCGGCTTCTTCCTCGTCAATCACCGGAAAACCAAGTTTGTACTGACCGTCTTTGACACCAAGATAACCATAAATGACATACCTTTTCAGAAGAGCGTACACCATAGCTGAATCCGCTTTCGCTTCCGCAATGATTTCGTCAACCGACCTACCCTCGTTCAACATCAACAGAAGGATTCGGGAGAACTCGTTATCGAAATCGGGATGGCTTTCTACACGTGGAGGTAGATTGATTTTCTCACCCAGGTAATCGTACATCCTCTCAGGTATTCTGAAAGTCAACAGGAAAGGCTGTTCGAAAAACTTTTGATTCTGGAGTATCACGTCCATCGTGTCGACCACGTCATACAACTCAACTCTGATTTCAGCTCTGCCATAGTTTCCCGGAACGTTGTATAAAGCCTCTATTGTACTCGTCTCTTCCGGTATCAAGTAAGCGAAACTCGTCGTACTCCGCGACGGATTGAGATACGAGCCCTTGAAATTAACATTCACCGTTATGGCAATAAACTTGAGGTACTCGGTGTTGTTGGTCAATTCATAGGTCAGCTCCTGCTCGCCCCACCGAAGCGGCGGCATCTCTGCATCGCCAACAACAATTCCCTGCGCCGCTACCGACGCTGTCAGAGACAATAAAACCAGAAATGCTAAAACGAGTTTGCTTTGGATCATCAGGATTATCTCCCCAAAATCTGTTTTGCTGCTAATTGCCCACAGGCGGCGTCAATATCCCGTCCGCGACTCTTGCGCACTGTAACCGCAGGAACGCGTGGATATAGTTGTGTTCCAAACCAG
>JAUXBO010000098.1 GCA_030619345.1 Candidatus Zixiibacteriota bacterium
ACCCACAAGACCTTACGCGGACCGCGCGGCGGCGTTGTCATGTGCAAAGAGCAATATGCGGCCGATCTCGACCGTACCGTCATGCCGGGGATTCAGGGCGGACCCCTGATGCACGTGATCGCGGCTAAGGCCGTGGCATTTAAAGAGGCTCTTACCGACGAGTTCAAGCAGTATCAAAAGAGAGTGATCGAGAACGCCTCGGTCCTGGCTGATGCCCTGATCGAAAAAGGACACCGCCTGGTCTCGGGCGGCACCGACACCCATCTTATGCTCATGTCTTTTATTGATATCCCCAAGGTCACCGGGAAAAAAGTCGAGAAGGCGCTCGATCTGGCCGGGATGACGGTGAACAAAAACACGGTCCCCTTTGACCCCGAAAAGCCGTTTGTGACTTCCGGCATAAGAATCGGTACTCCGGCGATCACCACACGCGGCATGGGACCGGGTGAGATGAAACAGATAGCTGACTTCATTGATCGAGCCATTCAGAACCGCCGTAAAGAGGAAGTGCTGGAGGGGATCGCGGCCGAGGTTGCCGAAATGTGCAAAGGGTTCCCCCTGTACGCCGAGCGGATGAAAGAGGGAGCCTGATGCTGTTTCAAGTTACCATGTTCCCAACCGACAAGAGGGGTGATTCTGTCAGCAAGGAGGTTTCGCGCGTTATTAACATGATCGACAAGTCCGGTCTTTCATATAAACTGACAGCCATGGTGACCATCATTGAAGGGGAATGGGACGAGGTCATGAATTTGTTGAATCGCGCTCGCAAGATGCTCCGCAGGAATCACGACCGCATTTATATTTCGATTGTGATCGATGACCGTAAGAAGGCACGGAATCAGCTGATCGGAAAAGTAAAATCTATCGAAAGCCATTTAGGCCGAGAGGTAGCAAAGTAATGGAAAATATCAGAGTCGTATTTGTAACTATTCCGGCGGACAAGGCCGAAGAGATAGCCGCTCAGTTGGTCGAGAACCGGTATGCGGCCTGTGTCAATGTCATCCCGACCGTTAAATCTTTTTATTGGGGCGATGCCAAAATGGAGCAGGCGGATGAGTCGCTTATAATCATTAAGACGACTCAGTTCAAGATCGAGGCACTGGTCAAGTTTGTTCGTTCGGTTCATCCTCATGATGTACCAGAGATAATAACCTTGCCGGTGGCCGAGGGCCTCCCGGACTACATCAACTGGGTCATCGAGGAGACGGGAAAGGTAAGTACTTAGCTTTGAATATTCCTGCCCGCCATGCGCTCCGGCTCCCCGGACCAAATCGATGAAATGCCCCGACTGCGGACATGAGGAAGATAAAGTAGTCGACAGTCGACCGTCCTCGGATGGACGCTCGATCCGTCGTCGACGGGAATGTCTTTCCTGCCAGTATCGATTTACTACCTACGAGTATGTCGAAAAGGGAACGCTGACCGTCATCAAATCGGACAACCGGCGCGAACCATTTGACAAGTACAAGCTTCTCTATGGTCTGAAATTGGCCTGTAATAAGCGTCCGGTTTCCCTCAAAGAAATGGAAGCGATTGTTGGCGAGATCGAGTCGGTGCTCATTTCGAGATTTCGAAACGAGGTTCCCAGTCGGGAAATAGGGGAGATGGTCATGGAGAAGCTGCGGGAAACGGACGAGATCGCTTATGTGCGTTTTGCTTCGGTTTATCGCAAGTTCAAAGACAAGGCTGAATTCCTCGAAGAGATGAAAAAATTGCTGGAGTAGTCACAGAAAGAACCACCCTTCGACGAACTGAAGACGGACCCACGCTGTTTCTGCTTCATCTGTGAAGCGTTGGCCGATGAACGGGTCCAGATAGATCACTTCGACAACAAACTGGTAGTGTGTTATCGGCACATGTATGTCAGAGAAATTGAACCAAAAACGGGTCGGTCAATGCCGTTGCTGCACCCTGCCGGGAAATACTAAAGTGTAACGTATGTCCTGATACATTGTGTAACATATATGTCTTGACATCATACATCCTTTAGCGACCGACAATTTCTTCCGGTAGAACTACTGAAGGGTGAAGGGTTCTGCTCTCAGCTAAACTGCCTACCAAGCACTGTTTCTCTTGACAAAAACCGATCGGGAAACAATATTGAGGATAACATTAGACATTTTTATAACTCGACCGGGAGAATGGCCAAAACAGGCTCTCTTTAAGGAGGACGGTATGCGTAGATCATTGTTATCTCTATCTGCTGTTGCATTGCTATTCTGTCTGACGGCATCATCGTATGGCGACCAGATCGGTGTGGATGAATCGTTGGATTGTTTAACTGACCCGGCGGCTCCGCTAATGGCCTATTCACCCGCAGAGGCCGATATCCACTGGGATGACCGTTTTGCGGCACCGGGTATTGTGGGCAGCATTTATTCACATACCATTTACAACGGCAATCTTGTGGTAGGCGGACTGATCCGCTCGATCGATGGCGTTGTCCTCAATCATATCGCACAGTGGGACGGAATCACCTGGAGTTCTCTCGGTGACGGTTTTGCCGACGAAATCTACAGCTACGGCGATGTCAATACCTTCTGTGAATACAACGGACAGCTTGTTGCCGGAGGGAACTTTAAAAATTCGGGCGGCGAAACCATGAGAGGAGTTGCAGCATGGGATGGCACTGCCTGGTCTCAGGTGGGCAATGGGATATCATCCGAAGTATTTGCACTTGCCGTTTTTGAAGGCGAACTATATGCTGCCACTTATTCACCACATTATGTCGGTGGACTTTGCGGCTTGTTGAAATTGAATGGAACCTACTGGACCACACTTCATACCTTTGCTGGTACATATCAAAAAATATTCAGCATGACTGTGTTTGATGGGCGGCTGATCCTTGCCGGTGATTTCATTGAAGATGAACCGGGGGTCGGCATGCTGAACAATATTGCCGCCTGGGATGGCACTGATCTATTCGCTCTGGGAGACGGTACTGATCTGGAGATTAATTCCATGATTGTCTCTGAAGGGCAATTGATCGTCGGTGGAGAATTTACAACCGCAGGCTCGGGTGCGGCCTCATATATCGCCGCATGGGACGGCACAGCCTGGGCAGCCCTCGGTACGGGTACTACAGCCGAGGTTCGTGACTTGAATCTACTGTCGGGACAGGTTATCGCAGCCGGGTATTTCCACGACAGTTCCCTCGGGGTCGACCGCGGTCACATGATCTGGAACGGCGTATCCTGGGATTTCCTGAATATAGATCCGGCTGTAAGCTCACCCACCTCGGCTACTCAAGCCACTATTTACAATGGGCAACTCGTGGCCTTTGGGGACATGGAACTGAGCGACGGCAGACGTATGCCTATCGGAACGTTCGACGGGTCAGTGTGGTCACAACTGTCTGTCTGTGATGGCCACGGCATCCCCGGTATGGTCAACGCCACGACCTTATACGGTGATAACCTGGTGGCTGCCGGCCAATTCAACTTCGCGGGTAGTGACGGGCTCTTGAGCCCGATTGATAATATTGCACTCTGGGATGGGGCCGATTGGACGCCAATCGGTGGCGGACTCGGTGGTGAAGTATATGCCCTCGGCGAATATAACGGACTCCTGATTGCTGCAGCACGCCACTGGGTTTTCGAATGGGCTTTCCCCGATCCCAACAACAAAATTGCCGCGTGGGACGGGTCCTCCTGGACACTCATTGGTGATAATCTCGATGCTTGGCATTCTCCGGGAATGTATACAATGACGGTGTTTCAGGATAAGCTCGCTATGGGTGGAGGGGCACTCCAAGTGGATGGAGCCTCTTCAGGTGATGTGGTCTTTTGGGACGGTTCAACTTGGAGTTACACGGTCCCCTGTCCGCTATATATGGTATATGCTCTCAAAGTAATGGACAATCAGCTCATGGCGTCCGGATACGACACTCTGCAGAGTAGCTGGTTGGTAATGTCTTTTGACGGATCAACCTGGGCTCAGGTCGGAGATTATTTTGATGGACGGATATACGCCCTGGAGGTCTTTCGAGATGAACTATACGCAGCCGGCGAGTTTGACAATATCGGTTCCGCCGCAGCAAACTCCGTGGCCCGGTGGAATGGTTCGTATTGGGCCCCGGTAGGAGGCGGAATTGAGATCAGAATCCAGGACCTCCATGTCCACCACGGTGAACTGATCGCCACCGGCAGCATCTATGAAGTCGCCGGAGATCCCACCTATGGTGTGGCATCATGGTCCGGAACAGCCTGGACCCCGCTTGGATCAGGTGCATACTATTATGGGCAGTCTATGAGCACCTTCCACGACACCCTCTATATAGGCGGAGGGTTTACATGGGCCGGTGGCAATGTAACTAGAGGTCTAGCCGCATGGACAAAACCGGGGAGCTGCTGTGTCGGACGAACCGGTAATGTAGACGGCGATATCAATGACAATATCGACATTGGCGATCTTACCTGCATGGTCGAATTCCTGTTCGGTTCGGGTTGCGGCACAGATTGTGCTGCGGAAATGGACCTCAACGGCGATGGTGTCGAACCAGACATAGCGGACTTGACCTACATGGTTGATTTCCTCTTCAATGGAGGCCCCCTTCCGGTTCCGTGCCCTTAGCTAAGTTCTCGCAGGTCAGGAGACCTTTACGGTGTTTTGTATCATGATATCATACATCCCTGCGATCCTGCCATCATTGGATATTCCCAGTACATTTGAATAGGCAGCATCACAGGGATGCTGCCCTACTTATCCTAAGCCCAAGGGGACATAATAATCTTGTAGGTCGGGACCTTTATGGTCCCGACAGAGATCACAGAATTGTCGGGAGGGTAAACCTTTCGATCTACAATTGCTTGGGTTGGTAAGGCTCGGGGTTATCATCATCGTCGTCATTATCATCATCATCATTGAACGGAACAGAGAATCCGAGTGATATGGTCCAGTACTGTGCCGCGCGACTATCGTCCTTGAAAGCCGGAGCCTGTCCGCCACTTCGCTCAAAACGAGGGATGTAGTCCCAGGAGATACCAAGTGTAAATCTGCTTTCGTGAGGGCTGAAAAAATCCAACCCGAAGCCCAGTCGCAACCCGAATCTCCCCATAAACTGATGGTCCAATGATGGACTCTGGTCCTGGGGAGAGGTCATATATTCAATCTCTGTGTTCATCAAGTACAGGCCGGGTTGAACGAGAACCGAGGGCGTCATGTGCTGACTCCATGTCTTGGGAATCGAGGGACAATATTGCAGTCCCGCGTGAAACGTGTAGCCATATTCACGAAGGCGACTGGCGTATACTGAAAACCCATCTTGTCTGTTTCGATTGGATGACTTGAAATAGGCAGCACCCAGATCAAATCGAGTTGCAAACGAAGGCCAGCTCTTAATATCTGGCGCATAGTGAAAGGATAATTTGGGTGCCAGATCAGAGTAGCGAATATAGTTGTCGCGTGGCAGAATCAGCCCGACATGAATCCCCACAGTTCCGCTCTTGGCCGCAGCAGTGCCGGGTGACAGCCAGAGCATGGCAATGAAAATTGATATTAGTCGGATAGAATATATCTGTTCTTTTTTTGTCAAAATCATAAATACCGGCCTGAGTCGCGTAAGTCCCACTTTGCTAAATGACGGCAGAAACTATCAATTTGACAAACGGATTATTTTTGGCCTATATACTGCCTGTGTCTACTGAAGAGAAAAAAGAAAAAACCAAGCCGAGATCTTCGATGGGCTTTCTTGACCATCTCGAAGAACTCCGTCGTCGGCTCTTAAAGTCGGTCTTGGCCGTAGTCGTCTGCGCCATAGGGGCCTTTTATTTCTCGACCGAGTTGATGGAGCTCATAAAGATTCCGCTCGATGGTCAGGTCCAGTTATATAATATTCAGGTGACCGGTTCGTTTTACGCTTATCTGAAGATATCCCTTATCGTGGGAATTCTCGCTGCGCTGCCAATTCTCTTTTACCAGATGTGGTCCTTTATTTCGCCCGGGCTCTACCGGAGAGAGCGGCTGGCAATATTACCACTCGTCTTTTTCTCAACCCTGCTTTTTGCACTTGGCGGCAGTTTCTGTTTCAAAATTGTTCTGCCGTTATCATTTAGTTTCCTGATTGGATTTTCCGGTGATACCATTATCAATACAATTACAATCGGAAGCTATATTAGTTTTGTCGGTCTGCTGCTTATGGCCTTCGGTTTTGGATTTCAACTTCCGATTTTAGCTTACTTCCTGGGCAAGATGGGAATAGTTACCCCCCGCATGCTGCAGAAGGGGAGACGCTATGCCCTGGTTGGTATTCTGATTGTGGGAGCAATCATAACGCCGCCGGATATTTTCACCCAGTTCTTGCTTGCTGTGCCTTTGTACATTCTGTACGAAGTTTCGATATTGGTGGTGAAATCTACCGGTAAGCGCAAGGAAGAAGTGTCCGAACAATCGGGCGGGTATCTCTTCTGGTTAACCGGTATCTATCTTGGACTGGCTCTGGTTCAAGGAACGGTTATCGTAATTCATGAGCAGCTCTTGGACGGCCAAGTCAGCCTGCTAGGCAGTATTACGTCGATAGTATTCACCCTACATTATCCGGCTGTCTGGTTGGCCAATTGGATGCTGGGTCTGGCCGGAAGTTCCTCAAACCTGTTGGCGACGATCCTCATCTATTTGGTTCTTTGCTACCTGCAATGGATTCTCATCTATTCAGTAATACGAGGAGTCTATCAGGGCTTGCGCGGAACTAAACCTACTGACGAGGCGGGCGACTAAAATCCAAGCTGCCGCCTAGGTGGCGCTCTATGTAGTTGAAACTGTCACCTCTTAACTGATTGCAAGTAGCTCACTTGGGGTGGACAAGTGCAGCTTGTCTTGACAATACCGTCCAGAATCCCTAACTTCAGACGTATTGCGGGCGTAATTCAGTGGTAGAATGTCAGCTTCCCAAGCTGGACGTCGGGAGTTCGAACCTCCTCGCCCGCTATTTTTTTTAGTATTGGAGTGATAAAGTGAGACGTATTTCGAGACGAGATTGTTTGTGGATGCTTCTGGCGGTTGAACTGCTGTTTGGCGGAATATTTTCCGCAGAGAGTATTCAAGCCCAAATGAACGTTTGGCAAACCAATGTGACCAAGAATGAACTGGGCGTTTGTCTAATGAAGCCGTTCGTCACCGAACGAATAAGACCGGGAATCAAGACATCATCAGTTTCCGGTATGGTTTTCGGTCGCTTCGGCAGCAGCAAGCTACGTTCCGTATTTGCAATTCCATTCTACACTGTAGATTTCAACAGTTACATTAGAATTCCGGAACCGGGTCTCCTTGGTCCTCACACCGGGTCACGAAAATCGATTATAGGAAATCCCTATCTCGGAATTCAGCATTCCATTAAGCGGACCAGTTCTTTCGGTGAGTTAGGTGTCTGGATTCCTGTCAGTTCATTTGACGAAGCAAACGATGCCGCAGCGGCATACGGCCAAATGTCCCACCCGCTATATATTGAACCGGTTTTCTCGGGAGTTTGGTCAGTCTCAGGTGCGATCAACAATATTCACGGTGGCGAAAAACCCATATCTGCCAAAACCAGATTTGGGTTTTCTGTTGTGAAGCCCGAGAAACATACTGATTTGTTTGGAGAATATGCAGGAATGGTCTTCATCGAAAAGAAGTCGTATTGTGCGGGAGTTGGATTAAGTGGCCGCATCCTTCTTAATCAACCTAATTCTGCCGGATTGTGGGACCGGACACTTCACGAATTTGCTCTCTGGTACGAACTGATCCTCTCCAATATCCGACCCGGCGTGAGAATTCGGGCTCCACTCGATTCGGAGACACAAGAATCTGTTTCGGTGATAGGCGACTTCTACTTTTCTAGAAGCTTATAGGAATGATCTCTTGTCGGTTGGTTAGTTTACAAATAAGAAGAATATGAGTTTGTGAACCAGTGAAGATACTAAACATTGACCCTGCATCGCCGCTGTTTGGATATGTCCGACCCGGCTACAGAATACTGACCGTCAACGGAAACCGTATCGAAGACTCTATCGACTTCCGGTATAAAACAACCGATGAACGAGTCAAAATTACATTCGCCGATCCCGAAGGTCGTACGCTTGACTTCGATTTTGAAGATGTTTTTGCTGATGATCTGGGACTTACTCTGGACGATGGGAAAGTGCGGGTTTGCAAGAACGACTGCATA
>JAUXBO010000145.1 GCA_030619345.1 Candidatus Zixiibacteriota bacterium
CCTCGCAGAAACAGGAATCTACCAAATCTGCAGACATCGACTGGATGCAGTATGATGCCGGACTGGCCAAAGCCAAAGAAGAAAACAAGCATGTTTTCATCGATTTCACAACCAAATGGTGCGGCTGTTGTATGAAAATGGACAAGTCTACTTTTGTCGATCCCCAGGTTGTTCAGGTGCTCAACGAGAATTTTATTGCGGTTAAAATCGACAGCGATTCAAAGACGCAACTTGATATCGACGGTTACAAAATAACAGAACGTGATTTGACCCGCAAAGAATTCGGCGTTACCGGTTATCCGGCATTCTGGTTTTTGAAATCAGATGGCTCCAAAATAGGCAAATTATCAGGCTATCAGCAGACGGCTAAATTTCTTGATGCCCTGGCGTTTGTTAATGACAAAAAATATGAACCCGAAGCTTCAGAAAACGCACCCGAAGGTGACAACAATTAGTCGATCCGGTTTTGTATGCCCGGACGCGGAAGGACAACTATGATGACAAGAATGATCACAATGCCTCTTATGTTTTTACTATGCATCTCGCTTATTGTTTCCTGCGGATCTGAATCCCAGAGTAAGAGCGACACCAGGACTTCACAGACTGCAGAAACATTTGCACAACAACAGACTCCGACCACGACGCTGGCTGCCTATGACACCAACGGCGAACTGCACAATCTTGATGAGTGGATCGGCAAGCAGCCGGTTGTGATAAATTTCTGGGGTACCTGGTGTCCTCCATGCCGTCATGAAATTCCGGAATTGGTAAAACTCTATGATGAATACAACGCCCGCGGCATTGAGATCGTCAGCCTGGCTCTTCGGGACACACCGGACAAAGTGAACGCCTACACTGATCAAGCTGGGATGGATTGGATTATGCTATTGGGAGACCAGAACATCGCCGGGCAGTATCGTATTACCGGTGTACCGACTACCCTGTTCTATGACCGCGACGGCAATCTTGCATCCGTCAAGGACCACAACGGTCAGATAGTCAATCGCTTTGTCGGACCACGTTCTTATGAAACGTTCAAAGAGGCCTTTGAATCAATCTTATAGAAACTGAACACCATTAGTGTAAATCAGAAAGGCGAATCAGATGACTCGCCTTTTTTCTGTTTAGTTGTAGACCGAATTATTTGGCTGGACGTTTGAAAAACAAGTGAAGCATATACCAGATCACGGCCAACATAACCAGAAAACTGACGAGAAAAATAAAGAACACGCCCCACTCAGGTTTAACGGTTAATTCCTCAGGTCGGTAGTAATCGGCAAGATGCACCAGCCGAGCATAATGTCTTGTGGCAATCATTCCCAAAAGAGAAACAAACAGCATCGTACCGGAGAATAGGAATTTCTGCTTGAAGAAAAAGTACAGTGAACCAAGTGAGAGTATAAGTGAAGCGGTCATCCACCAGATTCCGGGACTGCGCATAAATGGTAGCATGAAATCTCCGAAAGTAAACAGGTAAACAAACCCGAGGACCATCGCTGAGACCATTCCCCACAGATAGAATACCTTACCAGCCTTGAGAACTTCTTCGTTGTCCCTTCCGATCCAGCCGACAAAGAAAGCGCCGACTGTTATAGCGCCCAGTATCATATGAATCCATCTAAAGAGATACGACCCAACATCCGGGTTAATAATCAATCCGGATTGTCCTGCCGCATATAGCATCTTAATGAGTCCGGGATTCTCAGTCAGGGCGAAAGTTGCGCTATATATGAAGGAGATGTACACCAGCCCAACGAATGCCAGAATCAGGTAGAGTGCCTGACGCCCCAGCTTTTTTGTAAAGGCCGCGCCGTACAAGAAATAGTAGGCGAGCATAGCCACGCCGAAAATAGCCAGCCAGAACCAGCCGCTTACTATTGATGCGGAATAGATTTGTTTTGGAAAAACCATTTGCACAAACAACAGGGGCGCCACACCCAGTGTGACCGTTGCTGCCATCGCCGTTGGGAACAATTTGATAAGTTTCTGAACGGCTGGATTGTTCCATCGATCATTTATTCGCCCCAACAAAATAACTACGATGCCACCAAACACAAAATTCATGGCTGCAAAGTGCAGAGTCAGGGTCAGAATATGCAGACTGCTCAGCAGCCAGAGCGGCACCGAAATAAAATTGTAATCGGGAAGGTTCATCAATTGCCTCCTTCCGGAATTGACCTAAGATACTCAATGAGTGCCTCGCGTTCAGCAGTGTCACCTGTAAATGGTGGCATCTCTTCGGCCAGATCACCGGCCATGTCCAGCAGGTCGTGATAGTCTTCGTCCTCGAGACCAACCAGAGACTCTGCTTTATCATTGAACCCGCCAAACTCATGGCACTTGCCGCATCGCAGATCATAAACTTTCTGGCCCAGTTCTTTGCCATACAGTGAATGAATCTCAGCGATTGATCGCGAATCCATCCGGACATAAATATATTCGGCCAGCTTTTGTATTTCAGCTTCGATTCCCATAAATGGCGGCATATTCCCTTTGATAACGTGAGCACCGCGTATTGTACCGGCAATAAACTCGGTCTCGGTTCCGTTGTAAGCCGGCTTAAGCGGGTGGTAGCCGTCGATAGTATGGCAACTGCGGCAGGCGCGTCGGAAGAGATCGGCCCCGTCATCGCCGGTGCGATAACCCATTTGTGGTAAATACCCTTCTTCGCGATACTTCTCTTCATTGGCGACTTCGGTCGCGTTGCCATACATATAACCCTGTATGACATACGGCTTGCGAACCGATTCGCGAAACCATTCATATGATCCAAACCAGGCCAGCCCGAACAGCATCATTACCGAAGCAAACAAGAGATTCATCCGCCTTGGAATCAAAAAGCCAAAAATCACTAACAGGATTCCAATTGCCGCAGCATACCAGTATGATACGCCGATAGAGTTCATCGGAAGTCTCATCATCTCTCTGGCCGTGTCGGTGATGTCGGAAGGTATCTGCGAGATATACCAGATAAATGCAGGAACCACAATAGCCAGTCCGGCCAGCGCCCAGCCGCTGTTGTAGCGTACAATTCTACCTTTGAAGTCCGAGGGACCATACCGCGAGGCAACCACCTGGGCAAACAGCCCGGCCAGCATAACACAGACGCCGGTACGAAGAACCAGCGAAGACCAGAAGGTCGGATTGAAAAAACCGTCCCAGAATACTCCCGTCAGGAGCCACTCGCCGGGAGTCAACATGAACGTTACAATACCGTTGATGACAAACAGCGACATCCAGGCTGCGCCAAAGTAAATCCACCCGATAGTCTGGTGATCCCGACTGCTCATCCGTTTCCACCCGTAGAAGTAGAGGATGGCAGCTGCTATCTCAATCCCAAAATATGTCCACTCAATTGCCCAAGCCCAGACAAAGTGATGAATAAGCGCTTCGGTCGCCGCCGGGTTGAGCAGACCGATTATGAACCAGATTCCCACCCCCGTAAGGGCACCAAAAACTACTGTAACCAAAACAAAGAATTTAGTCATGCGCTGTAAATAGTCCAGCATCTGGCTGTCGTTCTTTTTGACAGCCATCCACTCGGCCACGACCAGATAGAGACCACCCCCGATAGCAAAGTGCGAAACAAAAACATGTATGATTGCGATACTGGCCATTAGCAGCCCGTACCCAATTTCTATATCCCAAAAAGGATAATTCATATCATTGACTCCGGTATATCGATTTTAGATCGACAAAAATAACGGACCCATAGTATCAAATACACAGAGACCGGGCAAGTTTGTTTGTGAGAAAGACAGGTACGTGAAAGGTAGCGGTCGTTATTGTCGTGGCCGGCTAATCGGCTCGCTATGCCTTATCCGAATCCCTCTTAGTGTAGTAGCCGATCTCTTTCTCAAAAAGATAGCCGTCTTTTTGAAAGCAACTAATCGAAGGCGCGTTGACGTTTTCGATCAGGACACAGATAACAACTGCCCCCTGCGCCCTGAGAAAAGCCTCGCATTCGCCGATAATTCGCCCGGCCAGTCCCAGGCCGCGCTGATCAGGATCGACAGCGACACGGTTGACCCAGCCGCGACGGCCGTCGTAGTTGGCGATACCGACAGCGAGCATTTTCTGCTCATCAAATATTCCGAAAAACGCACACTGCGGCAACGACATCTCTTTGCCCATCATTTCCCGACTATCCCGACCGAACGGTTTGAAAGACAGACCGGCGTCCGCCCAGAGTCCAATGATGACATCGTAATCGTCGATTGAAAGGGCCTTGAGTTCAAGAGCCATATTTTTCCTCCAGAATAGATCGTACTCTATCAACGCTGACGCCGGAGGCAAACGGCTGCTCGTTCCAGTGATTGCAGCCACAGCCTTTGAGGAGTACACCACGCGCGGGAATTCCAACCTCGTCTGCTGTTCGCATCCCGTCGGCTAACATCATCACGCAGGCAATTCCAATAACGCCGAGGTCTTCCGCTTTACCGGCGTAGTATTGCAACTGTTTGGAGAGTTTGCGCTTGGAGAATATCGCTTTAGCCCGATATTTGGTAGCCAATTTCACGATTTGCATCGCCCGGCAATCTTCGGTACAGAGCTTACAAATGTCTCCATAGTCCGTATCCACCATCTCACAGTCCGGGTTATGCAGCGAAAGACAGTCCGGTAAGATTATCAGCGTCTCTTTAGTTTGGTTGAATGCTTCGCGATTGATTCGATCATAAACAGCAAAATTCAGAAGTTCCAGCAGGTATTTTGGACGGGGTGTCAGGCGCATTTCGTGATCGTCCCGGTCCGGTGGGTCGCCAAGCGCATGCTCGACAAATTCATCAATGCGGAAGAATTCCTGGTGAAACTGGGCGAGTCCTTTTTCAAGAAAGGCATCAGCGAGTTCATCCAATTTCTCAAGTGATTTTTCAGTCAGGTGGTAAGTTGGATATTCTCTCGGCATGTGCCAAGATAGACAGCTGTAACCAGAAAGTGAAGAGAAAACCGGGTCGGATCAGTCGCTGTGACCGGAGGACAACCTTAGAAGAGCGGCGGTGGCCTCTGTCGATTCCGGATCGAGATTATTGGCCGTGAAATAGTTGAGTCGAGCCGATCCCACTCGCCCTTCCCTCTCCCAACTGCGCGCGACAGCACAATAGACGCGGCTACGAATTTTTTTGTCACCGCCAACCTTGTTCAGCGCCCGCTCAAAGTAGTTCCTTGAATCTGAGTAGTCACCTTTCTCAGTATGAACCAGTCCCAGATAAAAAAGCGCTTCCCAGTCATTATTGTTTTTCTGATAGGCCTGATTAAACAGTTCTATCGCTCGAGTATACTCCCCCTGATTCAGGGCCGTTTGTCCCAATTGCAAGTCGGGCGAATTGGACAAGGGCGCGACCGCAATTAACGGCGTCGAGGCCTGAGCACTGTGAGTCGCCGGTATTTTATTATATCCGGATGAACAGCCGAGTAACGACACTGTTAGCAGAATGAGGAACAACAGTTTTGCAATCATATTGATATTATCGCCCTGTTCCCAGATAGACGCAGTGCAATTTCTGAACAGGCGTAGTAGGTCGTGGTCCCTCTGCCTGTCCCCGTAGGGGATGGACCCGACAATTCGCTACAATCGTCGGGACCGTAAAGGTCCCGACCTACAGGAGCTGTTTTTGGGGACAATCGCTCTAACGGTTGATTTTGGCCGCAAACTGAGTATATTCGGAGCATGTTGCTGGCGATTGACATAGGTAACACCAATCTGGTGGTTGGACTCCACAAAGACGACCGGCTAAATGACCATTTTCGGATCGCAACCCGTCACAACATGACGGCGGATGAAGCCGGATTTTATATTACGCACTGGCTGCAGTCAATGAGTATCCCGAATGAGCAGATCGATAATGTCATCCTGGGTTCGGTGGTGCCCCCGCTAACTTCGGTTCTTGAGACAACTTCCAAAAGATACTTTGGCTGTTTCCCTATTATTGTTTCACCCCGGATAAAGCTGCCGATTACAATCGAGATCGACCAACCCGATCAGATCGGCGCAGATCGTATCTGCAACGCGGTCGCCGGCTTTGCCAAATTTGGCGGCCCGATCATAATCGTCGATTTTGGAACGGCCACGACCTTCGATATTGTGAACAAGGCAGGCGCTTATGTCGGCGGAATCATCACCCCCGGACCGGAAACTTCCATGGCCGAACTGGCCCGTAAGGCGGCGCGACTGTTTGAGATCCGTATTGAACAGCCGGATTCAGTGATTGGTAAATCAACGGCTGGAGCGCTGAAGTCCGGACTCTTCTACGGCGCCATTGGACAGACCGATTATATCATCGACAAGATTTTACAGCAGGATGGATTGGAAACACCGAAAGTAATCGCAACCGGCGGATTGGCTTCCGGTATCGAAAAACACTCGCGGCATATCAATACGGTAGAACCGACCCTAACTCTCGAAGGCCTCTGCATTATCGCCGAATTGAATACTGACTGATCGCCGGGTGCCACGCTCAAACTTGTTTGGGCCAAACTCGTTTGGGCGTGATTCCACTATATAATCCGAGCTAAACATGTTTGACCCGGCCACCCTTCCAGCGAGC
>JAUXBO010000187.1 GCA_030619345.1 Candidatus Zixiibacteriota bacterium
TACTGTTTTGTCCTCGGGACACCAGTTAACAAATCCGCGTTTGCGATATGCGAGTCCCTTTTCAAACATGCGCAAGAATATCCACTGCGTGAACTTGTAGTAATCCGGCTGCGAAGTAACGATCTCCCGGCTCCAATCGTACGAAATACCGACTTTTTGTAGCGTCTTTCGGGAGACAGCAATATTGCTCAAGGTCCAGTCCTGGGGATGAACACCGTGCTTTATAGCGGCCCGTTCGGCGGGCAGGCCAAAGGCGTCCCAGCCAAAAGGATGCAGTACTGTCTTACCGAGCATCATTTGGTATCTGGTAACAGCATCGCCTATAATGTAGTTTCTGAAGTGCCCCATGTGGATATCGCCGGAGGGATAAGCAAACATCTCCAACATGTAGAAACTGTTATCGGGATCGGGCTTATCGGGTGCTTCGAATATTTTCGAATCTATCCAGCGTTGCTGCCACTTGTTTTCTATCGTCTGAAAATCGTAACGTAAAGTTGTTTTTTCACTGCTTGTCATACTGTTGACCACTATAAGGTTACTAATTAAGCATCAAAACTAAGGGATTCGGCTTCTTTTAGCAAGACCTTAGTCGTCTGACTGGTCGGCTTGCCCATATTTCTGATACAGGTTGGTGCCTCGCGCCAGACAGCTGATGAGACTGGCTCCCATGCGCTGCACTCTTTGGCTGGGTCCCGGATGCATTTTGGATCGGACCATTTTGGGGATATCAAAAGCATAGACCGGGTAACGCCCACGCGTCATACTGTTATCTGAATCTATCGGAAACTGAGTCGTAAATCCGGTCACGTAGCCGGACTCTCTGGCGAGCTTAGTGACAAGATCATTGATGCGACCAAATGGATAGCTAATCTGATCGACAGTCCGACCTAAGATTTGCTCAAGCAACTGCTTCGACCTGGTTAGTTCCAGTCGGCAATCAGAGTCGTTGAGTCTGGTCAAATCGATGTGACGGTGTCCATGGGAACCAAATTGCACTCCCCTCTTTGACAGGGAAGTTATCTGCTCAGCGTTCAGGTGTCGTTCGGCGCTCAATCGATGGCTGAAATCCCAGTGGTTATCTTTGCCGATAAATGCTGTCGGGACAAAAACAAAGGGCTTAAATCCATACCATTCCATGAGCGGCGGTAGCTGATGATAAAGATGCTCGTAAGCGTCATCAAAAGTCAGTTGGAGATTGGATAAATCGATTCCCCGCAACTGCAGATAATCCAGTAATTGACGGAATCTTCGGGGAGAATAGTTGTTTATACCGAATGTGAGTTTGTTGGTTAGTTTATGAAAAACGAGAACAAAGTTGTTGGGAGACACTGAATGACTGTCAGTTTCCGATCCCATCGAGCGCTCCCGATTCAGCCGGTCCTAGCACAGCTATGGTCAGCTTAGAATTGTCAAAACACTGCCGGGCCAATGCCGTCAATGAACTTGAAGTGATCTTGTCAACATCGTTCAGAATTTGTGTTAGTGAGCTGAAACGGCCGATCATAAGTTCCTGCCGTCCGAGTCGGCTCATGCGACTCGAAGTAGACTCCATACCCAGCGTTATCTGGCCTTTAATCTGTGCCTTCAGACGATGCAGTTGATCGGCAGTTAGTTTTGTTTTTGCTAAACGTGCGTATTCTTTCAGGATAATATCAACTGCCTGGCGCAGGTGAGTGGCATCGGTCCCGATGTATGTACCCACAATCCCGGCATCGCTATAGAAATCATTGTAGCAATACACGGCATAGGCCAATCCCTTTTGCTCACGTACTTTTTGAAACAGAACCGAAGACATTCCACCGCCAAGGTAGGTGCTGAGAGCAACCGAAGTGATTCGGTTGGGGCTATCAAATTGCACGCCCGGGTGTCCGATACAGATATGCGTCTGCTGGTTGTCATCTTCCTCAATGTGGAGTTTAGGTTGTGCCGAGTATGTGGCCGCCTCCGGATTCTGACTTGAACCTGAAGGGAATTCAAAATACTTTCGAACCAAACGCACCAGTTTCTGGTGAGAAACTGATCCGGCGGCGCAGATGACAATCGAGTCAGAACGATAGTGATTGGACAGATACCCCAGAATACGCCGACGCGGCATGGCCAATACGTTTTCCATGCTGCCCAGAATCGGACGCCCCAGGGGGTGACCGTTCCAGTAGGTTTCGGCAAATATGTCGTAAATGCGATCAGAGGGATTGTCCTGAGATTCTTTAATTTCCTCGGCTATGACCTGTTTTTCACGCTTGATGTTAACGGGTGTAAATGTCGCCCGACAGGTAATGTCGGACAGCACGTCGATAGCGCTTTCCAGATGCTCGTCGAGAACTCTGGCCGTGTAGCAGGTTTGCTCACGAGAGGTAAAGGCATTTATTGAGCCGCCAATGGATTCAAGGGCCGAAGCAATCTCTTTGGCGCTTCGGTTTTTCGTCCCCTTAAACAGCATGTGCTCAATTAAGTGAGACACACCATTTTCCTCAAGCGTCTCAGAGCGGGAGCCGACGTTGATCCAGACACCGATACTAATAGATCGGACTGAGGGAATGGTCTCAGTGACCACCCTCAGTCCGTTTTTCAGCGTCGTTTTCTTGTAGGTCTCACCGTTAGACGTAGAACTGCGCGACACCATTCTAATTGCGAGATCTCTCTCTGCTGCCGCGGTTTCCATCACGGCGTGGGCCGCGATCTGAGCGTTCCGGACGATCAGAGTCTCCTTCGGGATTGTCGTTGGTCAACAACGCCTTGCGTGATAACCGTACTTTACCGTCGGATTCGATGCTCAGAACTTTGACCTCGACTTCGTCACGCATCCTCAGGACGTCTTCGACCCTGGCTACATGACGGTGTTCCAACTCAGAGATATGAAGCCATCCATCCATGTTGGGACCCATCTGCACGACGGCACCGTACTGGGTCAGACGGACGACTCTACCTTTATAGGTCTTCCCTACTTCAGGCACTTCGACAATAGCTTCGACCCTGGCCTTGGCCTCGAGACCCGCTGCAGCTTCAACGGAAGCAATCAGCACCGTACCATCATCATTAATGTCAATCTTAGCGCCAGTCTCTTCGACAATTGACCTGATCATCTTGCCACCGGGTCCAATCACCTCACCAATCTTTGAAGGATTGATCTTGATGGTGATAATTCTCGGCGCCCACTGTGACAGGTCGTCACGATGACGATCAATAGTGCTGTTCATACAATCAAGAATGTGCAGGCGAGCGGTTTTGGCACGATTGAGCGCTTCCTGCATAGTGGCGATATCAAGACCTGTGATTTTGATATCCATCTGAATAGCCGTGATACCTTCAGTGGTACCGGTCACTTTGAAGTCCATATCTCCAAAATGATCTTCATCGCCAAGGATATCGGTCAGGATAACAACATTGTCGTCCTTTTTGATAAGTCCCATTGCGATGCCGGCAACGGCCGACTTAATCGGCACACCGGCGTCCATGAGAGCCAATGAGCCACCACATACGGAAGCCATAGATGAAGAACCGTTTGATTCCAGTACATCCGATACGATTCGGAGGGTATACGGGAATCCGTCTTCGGTCGGGATCACCGGGAGAAGAGCTCGTTCAGCGAGGACGCCATGTCCTACTTCGCGACGGCTGGTTCCACGAATCGGCCTGGCTTCACCGACGCAGAACGGAGGGAAGTTATAATGGAGCATATAGCTCTTGGTCGATTCTCCTTCAAGCTCGTCAAGACGCTGTTCGTCTATTTTGGTACCGAGTGTCACCGCCACGAGCGCCTGGGTCTGGCCGCGAGTAAATACCGCCGAACCGTGTGCACGGGGCAGGAAACTGATATCAGAAGTGATTTCGCGAATGTCTTCCGGGTTGCGACCGTCGATTCGCTTCTTCTCGTTTAAGACCATACTGCGCATGGAGTCAGAATCAAGATCATGAATGATAGTCTTGATATCCCCTTCGTCATCCGGGAACTCTTCGGCAAGTGCCTCAAGAATCTCGGTCTGCAGCGCTTTTTTGCTGTCGCGACGAGTTTCTTTGTCAGCGATACGATTGAACTCATCAAGCTTACCACCGAGCATTTCGGTCACCTTGGAGGTGAGTGCATCATCAATTGTAACCGGCGTATATTCGAACGTCTCTTTTCCACAGACGGACTTGAGCTCGTCAATTTTTGCGACAATGGACTTGATATGCTCATGCCCAAACTGAAGAGCCTCAATTATCTGATCTTCGGGGATCTCCTTACCGCCGCCTTCGACCATCGCGATAGAATCGGCAGAGCCAGCTATCGTAATGTTGATATCACATTCTTCGAGTTGGGAAAAGGTAGGATTGATAACGAATTCGCCGTCAATGCGGCCCACGCGTACTCCCGCGACCGTATGTGCAAAAGGCACATCTGAAATGGCCAGTGAGGCGGCGGTGCCAATCAGGGCAAGAATGTCAGTATCGTTTTCCTGGTCATGGGAAATAATGAAATTAATGCACTGGGTTTCGCCTTTGAAGTCTTTTGGAAAGAGCGGGCGAATGGGCCGGTCGATAAGACGAGCGGAGAGAATCTCTTTTTCTGAAGGACGGGCTTCGCGCTTGAAGAATCCGCCTGGAATCTTTCCTGCTGAGTACGATTTCTCACGGTACTCGACCGTGAGCGGAAAGAAGTCAAACCCTCTCCTGGGTTCTGTTTGTGCACATACGGTGGAAATGACCATAGAGTCGCCGTAGCGAACGGTCACGGCTCCGTTGGCCTGTTTGGCCAGTTTGCCGGTTTCGATTGTTAAAGTGCGACCGCCGATTTCTAATTCAACTTTGTGTGTCATAAGACAGTAGGATCTCCTTTTGCCTAACGGCGGATTTCAAGTTCACCAATGATCTGGCGGTAGCTCTGAATGTCTCTGTCCTTCAGATAGTCCAGCATACGTCTGCGCTGACCGACCAGTTTGAGAAGACCGAGCCTCGTATGAAAGTCCTTCTTGTGATCTTTCATGTGGCCGGTCAGATAGTTTATACGATCCGTCAATAACGCGATCTGGACTTCCGGTGTACCGGTGTCTTTATCGTGCAGACGGTGTTTAGCAATGATTTGAGCTCTTTGCTCCTTGTTGGTCGACATTTCGACCCTCCTTTTCAATTATTTCAATCGATTTAATCTTATCTTCTTTAAGTTGTTCTATCAGTTCATCCGTTGTCGAAAATTTCTCGTTCTGACGAACGAAGTGAGTCGGATAAACAGTTATCTCCCAATCATAAATATCACGGTCAAAATCAAACAGGTTGGCCTCGACCGAAATCTTGCGCTCGGGATTAAAGTGGTTATGGCCTATAAACATCATGCCGTCTTTACATTCTTCGCCCACCAGGACTCGACAGGTATAAACGCCTTCGGGAGGTAATAGTTTCCTGTGATTATAATTCAGGTTCGCAGTTGGATATCCAAGTTTGCGGCCCAGTCCAATACCACGCTCCACTGTTCCGAA
>JAUXBO010000171.1 GCA_030619345.1 Candidatus Zixiibacteriota bacterium
CCAAAAGTTTGAATACAGCCACAACCCCAGGACTTTGAGCAATCAGATAACGTATTGCCTATTATTTCTGTCCGGGTTGCCTCGCTGGCAGACTCGCATAATCTTACATAGATACCTTTATCTCCACAGTCAGTGATTGTGTTGTAGCTTATGGTAGTACTCGGCGTAGCTATCTCACCGATACCACAGTTGCTCGCGGTCTCTACAGCACAGTGGGTTATGGTGCAGCCTGTGTAGGTAGTGTTACTACGATCAAAAAAGAAGCCGTGCTTACAGTTTACTACCTTAATCCCCTGTATAGTTATGTTGGCTGCGCCTATCTCGAAACCGTTGTTGGTGGATTGCGGTGCAGCATATTTCACCAATACATTATCGGGATTCCCTGTTTCGCCGGTAATAGTCACCCCCTTATTCACATCTATCGCTAAAGTAATGGTATACGTCCCCGCCGCCACATTAATTATGTCGCCGGACGCAGCATCGTCAATCGCATCCTGAATGCTACAGTAAACCACAGCATAGGGATCAGGCTGCCCGGTACCGGATACGCAGCCAGGGTCATTGATGTCGACATTAATGATTCCGGCAAACGCTCCTTCCGCAGCCAAAACCACAATGGCTGTCATTAGCATTAACTTTTTCATTTTCATCCATCTCCAATGATTTGATTTACGTTTCGATAGTATTCTATCAAGCATAGCAATATAAGTGTTAATACTACATACTTGGTAAAGAAGTAAGATGATTGGTACTATATAACGACATTATGAGCTAGTTATCACCTCCCTCTATTCTCAGACACAATCGGTTTAACTCTAAAATGTCTTACTTACCTAACCACATATATATAAGATTAGTATCGTGGTCTGTCAAGTCTTTTTTGTGCCTCTGCTATTTGCAAAGCCCGCACCAAGCTCTACGAGCACAATCTTGTAGTTCATTTTGGCGTTAGGTGCTATTAGGACCGGTTACAAGTGGGTGCATCGATATCTAGAGAATAACAGCAGCGGCAAAGCCAACCTAAACTAAAACGAACTGATCGGCATGGGAATCGACAGGTTCTCATAGTCCAAAGAGATAGAAAAACCCGCAGCCGTTTTCGGTTGCGGGTTTTTTTGTAAGCTCGATCGTGCGCGGGCTATTTATAACAACTGAAATAATTGTCCAGAAAATTGTCTAAAACGGCGTCATTCTTGTGCTCATAGAACTGAGCATTCAGGGAAACGAGGTAATTCTTGACCATTCGAGGATATTTTTGGATATTCAAAGTACTGAAAGGGACAAACCGTGTTTTTGAAACCTTTATATGGGAAATCTCGGCTAAAGGAGTTGAAAGTATTAGTTGACTCCGCCTCCCGTCGATGCAAGGCTCTTAACTACTATTAACATGTGCCACCGCGGAAACCCTGCGTGTTGAAACCGGGACGTTGATTCGTTTGGTGCAACTGAAAAAACGAAAGTAAATCAACTCAAATACCTGAGGGAAGTGTTATGAGACGATCACTAACGATTCTTGCGATGCTCGCGCTCGCTACTCTGCTGGTAGCGTCTGCGACTGCCGATGACCAGTTTGGCTCGCTCCGGCCCGTGAACTCCAGTGAAGACCATAGCCCTGTCGGTTTATCACCGATGTCAGCATCTGCGGCGGCAGACTCTAATGCCGTCTATCTTGGCAGTGGGCTGTGGACATATGTCTACGATGTCTGGGTTGAAGGAAACTACGCCTATTGTAGTTTTGCAAACGGCCTGGGGATTCTCGACATTTCTAATCATTCCCAGCCTGATACAGTTTCCTTCCTCTATATGCAAGGCGGAGGACGAGGTGTGCACAAACTGGGCAACTACGTGTATTTGGCCGATGGCTCTGACGGACTAATTGTAATCGATGTTTCTAACCTCAACAGTCCGGTGGTGGCAGGCAGTTACGACACGGAAGGTTTTGCATGGGACGTCTTTGTTCTGGACACTCTTGCCTATGTGGCCGACGCCACGTCTGGTCTTAAGATCATAAATGTCAAGAACCCGGCCGCTCCCGACTCGGTAGGAAGTTACGCCACTCCTGCTTCGGCACTGGGAGTCTTCGTCGTGGACAACCTGGCATATCTGGCAGTCGGCAACAAGGGTCTCATAATCTACGATGTCAGCGACCCTACCCTTGTTGATTCGTTGGGGATTTACAACTCCCCGGGTATTTGTCGAGGTTTGTTTGTCTTAGACAGTGTGGCCTATCTGGCCGACGGCTCCAGCGGCCTTCAGACGATAATTATCAGCGACCCCACGAATCCCAGCTTTGCGGGCAACTACAATACTCCAGGCTCTGCTAGTAATGTTTTCGTTCTAGACAGCCTGGCATATATCGCTGACGGGCTAAGTGGCTTGTCCATCGTCAGCATCAGTGACCCTGCTTTACCATCTTACATTGGTGATATAGATACGCCTGGTCGCGCACAATCCGTCTTTGCCGTAGGCAGTATCCAGATTGTTGCTGATCTCACTGGTGGACTTCATGTTGTCAATAGTCTGACGCCCAACGCACCGGTTATTGAAGGTAGCTACGATCCATCCGGACAAGTTCTGGATGTGACACTCCAGGGCAGCCTCGCTTATGTGGCTACCGAACTGTCCGGCCTTCAGATCGTCAATATCAATGATCCTGTCAATCCTGAATGGATGGGCAAGTACGTTACTCCGCGTGCAGCGCAAGACGTATTCATCATGGACAGTATTGCTTACGTGGCCTGTTCAGATTCAGGTTTACAAATCATCAATGTTAAGGATCCAACTGCCCCCTTCTTTGTGAGCAGTTATCGTCCCTCGGGATGGTCATACGGCGTTTTTGTCAAAGACAATCTGGCATACATTGCCGCGTCGACTTCGGGGCTTACCATTGTGAATATAACCGATCCCGCAACTCCTGTCTTCGTGGGCAATCACGACACTCCGGGTATGGCGCAAAAAGTCTTTGTTCAGGACAGTCTTGCTTTCGTGGCCGACTACGCAAATGGTTTAACGATATTCAACGTGATAGACCCGGCCAATCCCGACTTGCTCGGAACTTATGTGACATCAAGTCAGGCCAAAGATATCTTTGTCCACGACAGCCTGGCCTTTGTGGCATACGGCAGCAATGGTTTGGTAATCCTAAACATCAGTGACCCGACAAATCCGGTCTCACTAAGTACTTATCCGGCAGCGAACTTCGCTCGAGGTGTTGTTGTACGGGACAGTATGGCGTACCTCGCCACATCGCACATAGGCCTTCAGATATTGAATATCACGGACCCTGCCAACCCGATTCCATACGGGAATTACAACACCCCCGGTTCCGGTTATGGAGTATTTGTCCGGGACAGCACTGTCTACCTCGCGGACTCGTATTCCCTGATGCTTTTCAGGACGCCGCTCAGCGTGCACGTGGGAGTTGCAGATGAACCTGGCAGCGATCAACTTCCAAATGGTTTCGAAGTTTTTCAGAACTATCCCAACCCGTTCACCCCGTCGACAAAGATTGAGTATTATCTGCCACGTCGTTCGCATGTACTTCTGTCAGTGCACAACCTGCTGGGACAAATCGTTCAGTCGGTTGACCTCGGCACGCTTCCTGCCGGTACCCACCTGGTTGAGTACGACGGCATGGAAATGGCCAGCGGCGTTTATTTCTACAGATTAGAGACCGACTTTGGCGTTGAGACAAAGAAAATGGTTCTTCTAAAATAGCCGATTATCTGATTCCAAACTCACTGAAAAACCCCGGCTAAGGCTCGGGGTTTTTTGTTTGTCACCTGTCGTGAGTCTTTGTGATTTGGGTCAGGCGATGCGATCAGTAATCTTCGTAGAGGCCGTCTGCGGCGATAGAATCGAAGTCCCGAAACTCATCCTCAAGTAATTCGTCATCGAATAGCGGAAGTTCAAACGGCTGCAGGACGACCGATTCAACCGACCCCCGTTGCAGATAATCTGAACCTATACAAATCAACGGAGTTAGGATCAAGTTTCTGTTCCTTTATCAGCTGTAGATTCTCGAATAGCTCACGCGCATCCTTGTCAATCAGCTGCTCCATCAGGGTAATCCCGAGGTCATCAAAATCTTTCAGAGTAGCCGGCCCGACCGAGACCAGATCTTTTAATTCCCAACTGTCTTTCATCAAACCAATATACATACTGTTTGGACAATGAGCATCACTACTGAAGGGCTGACTATCCACTGTAAAGCGAATGGTACTCCGACTCCCATACAAATCCTGTGAGGCTTTCGAGACTGTACGATGCAAAAGTGAGTGATTTCAGCAGCTGTAGCAGTCATGAGCGAACCGGGAATTTATCCTTGCCCGCACCGGACAAATTCGGTTTATTCTCGGTACTTATTGTCGCATAAGCATTTGATGGGGTCAATTTGACCCTCTTTTAAAGGGTCATTATGACCCTCTTTTGAAGAGTCATCATGTTTTGTTGAAGAGTTACTTAGATGAAAACTCGCTATAAAAATCTCATAAAGTCAGTTTTTGTCCTGGCTCTGCTTTATTTTGTCGGCAGACAAATTGCCGGAAATTGGGACGATCTGGTAACCCATGACTGGACCTTTGACGCGAGATGGTTCATCCTGTCGGCCGTGGCCCATTTGGTCACGCTGGCCATGTTCTCAAAAGTTTGGTGTATGCTCGTAGGCGGCTTTGGTTACCAGGTACCGCTTAAGTACGGCTTCAAGATTTCTTACATAACCAATCTTGGCCGATATATTCCCGGTAAAATCTGGCCCGTTTTCGGAATGGTATACTACGCAAAACAGGTGGATATCAGTGAGGAAGCCGCAGTAACTTCGTGGATTGTCGCCCAAATGTTTGCGTTACCCGCGGCATTCCTGGCCAGCCTCATCGGTATCATTCTCTACCCCCAAATGATGTTTGCGGAGTTAAGCACCGCCCTCAGATTGGGTGTATTTATGCTTGCACTGGGCACATTTGTAGTCTCAATCCTATTGGTGGTTGCCCCGGCACGTTCGCTGTCGCTATTGAACATAATTCTAAAGAAGATCAATCGCCAGACGTTGGAATTCCGAATTTCCAGTGGCATGGCGTTGAAAGTTTATCTGGGCTATTTTGTCAGTTGGGTTGCTTACGGGCTGTCTTTCTGGCTTTTCCTCCATTCCATCCTGCCCGATCCCAAGATTGGACTGGCGGAAGCGGCAACCGCTTTTATTCTAGCCTACCAATTGGGATATGTCGCTCTTTTTGCACCGGGAGGAATCGGCATTCGTGAGCTAATTCTTACTGGAGTGTTGACCCCCTATGTGGGACCAATATCAGCGGGGGTGGCGGTAGCGGCGAGGTTTTGGAATCTTGCAGTAGAAATATCGGCGGCGCTCATTGCGCTGAGTATAAAAATACAAAAACGGGAAACGGTAGATGAAGCAACAGAAAAGTAAGAACGTATCTCGATCAGTAAAATCTCTTGTAGAAAATATCGAGAGTAACAAACTCATCACTCCGGCGGCGTTTGGTCTACTGGCTATCGCGTTACTGATCCTCTTTGCGGAGTTCATATTCTCAGGCAAAATGCTGGCCGGGTCAGACATGCTCAACGCCGGTATTTTCTTCCGGTCATTCCTGGTTGATTACGTTTTGGCCAACGGTGCCGTGCCCCAGTGGAATCCATATATTTTCGGCGGGATGCCGTTTGTCGATGCTTTTCACGGTGATATTTTCTATCCCCTCTCGGTTATGAAATTTGTTGGTGAGTTGCATCGCATGCTCGGCCTGATTCTTGTACTGCATATCTTTCTAGCCGGTGTGACCATGTATTTCTGTGCCCGACAATTCAAATTATCGAAAATCCCGTCGATTATGGCGGCGGCGACCTACATGTTTGCACC
>JAUXBO010000080.1 GCA_030619345.1 Candidatus Zixiibacteriota bacterium
ATTACTCATATTGAAGAATTGAAACACCGGGTAGAAATACTGATAGAAGTTGAAACAACTGAGAATGGTTGGTCGCAGGTAAAGTGCAATGGCAATGTCAACTAAAGCGAAAAAAGGGCGTTGGTTTATTCGTGCTTTTGTTGTCGTAGCGCTGGCCGCTCTGTTTCTGGTTTTTCGCTTTGTTGAACGGGTTGACGAGGACCGTCGCCCCGGTGATCGTTTTGAGATAGTCAAAGTTGCCGATGGTGATTCGATGGAACTACGCGGCGGCGACCGTTTACGTCTTCTGGCTGTCGACACACCCGAAAAGGGGGAGCCGCTTTACGATGAAGCAACCAGATTTTTGCAGGAATTGACCTTGAACAAAATAGGCCGACTGGAATTCGCCGGAGCCAGGCGCGACAAGTATGGTCGTCTGCTGGCTTTTTTATATGTCGATTCGCTGTTAGTTAACGAGCAGATTCTTCGCAACGGATTGGGTTATCTCTATCTATTCAAAGACACGGATATGGATCGACCGGAAGTGCGAAAAATGCTGGAAGCACAGCGAGAGGCGATGAAACACAATCGCGGACTCTGGGCTATCGATCGCACACCGGAGCCATATTACGTAGCCCTCAATGGAGCTTTCCGACTGCATCGTCCGGGATGTCGATCAGTCAAAAATAAGAAGCCGGACCAGTATCAAGTATTTGCTGATCGTGAGGAAGGCCTCTGGTTGGGATTATCGCCTTGCCGTAACTGCAAGCCTTAGCGGGTGGTCTGTTCACATCATCAGGTTAATCTTGACAAACCTTAAATTGGTCTTATGCATTTTTTTTGATTGACTGAGGATTCAATTTAAGTATAATAGATGTTACTAATCCGACGTGATAGGCCTAAGCCTGAAAAAACAATAATATCAACGTTTTTCTGCTTTTGTGAAGTGGAACTATAGTTACATCTAAGTTTACAAAATTTGATAATAACCCGCCAAAAGTGTAGAGTGTCTCTCTGAATGAGGAGGTGATAGGGAGAGCATAAGTTACGTCTTTTTCCAATTAGTAGATATTTTGACTAATCGAATTTTGGAGGAATTATGATGAGGTCTCTAACCGTCACCTTTTTGATTCTGGTTTTCGCATTCTCGGTCGCTTCAGCCGACCAAATTGCAAACGTACCCTCTGACAAATATCTCGGTATTCCCAGTTACCTGGGTGATAAACCCAACGAATTTGTTATTGTACTTAAAGATAATGTTCCTATCAGCCACGCTAAAGATGCAGCCACAGCGGTTGCTCTTAGCGACCGGGCCGGCTTTGCCGAATTGGCTATGGCCGTGAAGGCCGAGAAAATTCGCCCGCAATTCAAGGGTGCGGATCGCTCTCCGATACAAGGGGCCAGCGAGCTGGCTAAATACTATAAGGTCAGATTCGATGCCAGTGTAATGTCGCTCGATGACGCCATGGCGGAATATGCCGCGCATCCCGATATCGCTGACGTGCAGCCAATTGGTATTCATGCCATGTATGCCACGCCTAACGATGGCTATTATGATCCCTACCAGTGGTATCACAACCAGGCCAACGACGATGACATCGATTCACCTGAGGCATGGGATATTCAGACCGGCAGTACGTCGGTGATTTTGGCGATTCTTGACTCTGGTACGCGTTATTATCATCCTGATCTGGGTGGTGTCAATGCCTCACCGACGACTGAAGATGCCTCGCGCGGTAACATGTGGATCAATGATGCCGAGCTTAACGGCTCCGCCGGTGTTGATGACGATGGCAACGGTTATATCGATGATTGGATTGGCTACGATTTTACCGACGGTGTCAGCAATTGCTGGTCCGGCGAAGATTGCAATACCAAGGACAATGATCCACGTGACTTTAACGGTCACGGGACGCATACCGCCGGTATCATGGGAATGTTGACCAATGACGGTTATGGTATGGCCGGAGTCGCCGGTGGTTGGGGCAACGGTTCCCAGGCTGTTACCGGTAACGGTTGTAAAATCATGGTTTGTCGCATGGGATACTCTTACAACTATTTTGGTCAGGAATATGGCGTTGTCATGATGGACGCCGCCGCCGAGGCATTTTATTATGCCGCCGATAACGGGGCCAAGATCGCTTCTTGCTCTTGGGGTTCTTCGAACTCCGGTGGCATCGGCGCGGCCGCGACATATTTCATAAATGCTGGTGGCCTTATCTTTGTCGCCTCCGGTAACGCCGGAGATGAAGATCCGGGGTATCTCAACAGTCGCAGCGATTGCATTTCGGTTGCGGCTACCGATCAGAATGATGCTGCGGCCAGTTTTACTACTTATGGTACTTGGGTTGATATTTCAGCGCCGGGTGTAGGTATTTATTCGACTTACCACGACCATGCAGATCCGAATACAAACTACTGGGCCTCAATAGACGGAACATCGATGGCCTGTCCGATGGCTGCCGCGACCGGAGCAATGATCTGGTCACAGAATCCGGGTTGGACTGCAGCGCAGGTCGAAGCCCAGCTTTATGCTTCGGCTGAGAATATCGATGCCGAGCTTGCCGCCAAATATATCGGCAAGATGGGTGCCGGAAGAATCAATCTTTACGACGCGGTGAATACGGGCACGCCACCTCCGGTTGCCAATTTCAGCGGCAGTCCGACATCAGGTTGTGCACCGTTGGCTGTCACTTTCACCGATGCTTCAACCGGTGAAATCACTAGCTGGAGTTGGACCTTTGGTGATGGTGGAACATCAACCGCGCAGAACCCGAGTAACACATATAACTCACCGGGAACGTACACAGTGGCTCTCACCGTTACCGGTCCGGGTGGCTCCGACACAAACACGAAAAATGGTTATATTACGGTTGATGGCGGCCCCACGGCCGGATTTGTCGGCTCTCCGACTTCCGGAACAGAGCCGCTGCTGGTTAACTTCACCGATCAATCATCCGGCGCCACGTCATGGAGTTGGGCGTTCGGCGACGGTGGCACATCTACTGCGCAGAACCCCTCATACACTTACAACACTGCCGGTACTTACACGGTGACCCAGACCGTGACCAATGCCTGTGGTTCTGATCAGCTTGTGCGCACCGATTACATAACGGTTAATCCGTGTGTGACCCCTATCGCTGGATTTGTTGGTTCACCAACCTCCGGTGATTATCCTCTAACAGTTGATTTCACCGATCAGTCGACTAATGCCTCATCTTATAGTTGGGACTTCGGTGACGGAGGTACTTCGACAGCCGCCAATCCCAGTTACACGTATACCGCTGCTGGCGTCTATACGGTCACCCAGACCGTAACAAACGCTTGTGGCTCCGATCAATTGGTTCGGACTAACTACATTACAGTAACCGAGCCAGTATGCGATCCACCGGTGGCTGACTTCAGTGGTACACCAACAACAGGGACCGAACCGCTGACCGTCGATTTCACTGACTTGTCAACTAACAGCCCCACCTCATGGAGTTGGACCTTTGGTGACGGAGGAACTTCGACGGCTCAGAACCCGACCTATGTCTACAATGCAGCGGGCACCTATACCGTCACTATGACAGCCACTAACGTCTGCGGCTCGGATGTTGCGACGATGGTTGATTATATAACTGTCAATCCTTCGACGTCATCGAAAGCGCGGGCACAGTCGGATATTTCCGTGCTGGGAACTTATTCGGGTTCATATCTGAATACCTATTCCAGTGACAATTCATACGAGGTTATTACCGAAGCCCTCTCAACGTCACATCCGGTGAAAGAGACCAGCCACGCCGAACATAAATGGAACTTCAATGTCGGCAGCGGCGGAAGCGGAATGACTTTCTATGTTGAAGCCTACCGTCCGAACAATAGTGATGGTGACAACTTCATTTTTGAGTATTCAACTGACGATGCGACCTATCTTGGTATGATTACCGTAGCCAGTGCTACGGAACAGGTTTACTCGTTCTCGATGCCGCCTGGTTTAACAGGTACGGTTTATGTTCGTGTTTATGATAGTAACCGTTCGTGGGATCTGATTTCGCTCGATGCCATATATATTGATGATATGTACATTGAGTATTCTACGACACCGACCCCGCCGACAGCCGATTTTGTCGGTACTCCGAAGAGTGGCTACTATCCGCTGATTGTTAACTTTACCGATCTGTCCACGGGCAGTCCGACTTCATGGAGTTGGACATTTGGTGACGGGGGAACTTCAACCGCCCAGAATCCATCCTACACCTACGCGGCGGTCGGTACCTATACGGTCTCGTTGACTGCGACCAACTCGTATGGTTCGGATACCGACACCGAGACGAACTACATTACGGTTACGGAACCGGGTTCGGGCGAATCCCATGTTAACAGTATGGTTATTGGTCGGGTCAGGTCCGGGTCAAGTTACAGCGGGACATGCACGGTCACCATCTTTGATGAGACCAACGCACCCCTGGCCAATGCCACGGTTTTCGTTACCTATGATGGTCCGAATAACGGCAGCCTCAACGGTGTTACCGCCGGTGATGGAACCGTCGATTTTACAACTCCGCTGTTTAAGAAACCTGTGGGCGAGTGGTGTTTTGAAGTGACCGATGTCACCCATGCTACTCACACTTATGACGCGGCCTCAAATGTCGTGACCCGAGCATGTGAGAGTGGTCCGGTTGCCAAGAATGGTTGTGGTGATGCTCTGCCGACTTCGTTTGCTTTGGATCAGAACTATCCAAACCCATTCAACCCGAGTACATCGATTTCGTTCGCCCTGCCCAAAGCGGGTCATGCGACGATCGAGATATACAACGTGCTGGGTAAGAAGGTCGATGTCCTGGCCGATGGTCAGTTCAGCGCCGGATACCATAATGTTGTTTGGGATGGTACCAAACAGGCCTCAGGTATATATTTCTACCGACTTTCGACCCGTGACTTCACGGAATCGAAGAAGATGCTGCTGATTAAGTGACATAGTCACTCGTGACAATGTCACTCTTATTCTGTTTCTGAAAGGCCTGCCCCTAAAAAAGGGCGGGCCTTTTTTTGTCGCAATATCATTGTTGCTCTGTGGTCGTCCTCATGTGTATAATCCACATAATGAAAAAATATTCGATTAAGATCGTTTTACCAATTCTGTTGATTCTGGCTATTGCCTGGCCGACGGAGCCTGTTCTGGCTGGAGCGGTGGCAAAAACCTGGAAAGAGCTTACCACCCCGCCCGAAGACACTGTCGAGGCGGCCAACAGGAGAATTTGGGTTCCGGTCGAACGTAAAAACCGGTGTCGCGTGACGATTGATATTTTCGACCAAAAGGGAGAGAAGATCAGAACCCTCTTTGATGCCCTGCTTGGCGAAGGATATTTCAATTTCTGGTGGGACAAACGGGATGATAGTTTGCATCTGGTAGAGCCGGGCATATACGATTACAAAGTAGTAGACCTGTGTGCCAAAGAACGGACCGGGACCGTTATCGCAGCCTACCGGGAGTGGGAGCGAAGGTGCCGAATGGAAGTTCTCGAAAATAAATACCCACGTGGTGTCATTCTTGAACTGCTGGAAGATTCCGCCATAGTATCAGCGAGAGTTCTCAAATTCAATGGTGGACCGGCCGATGTTCCATTTGTTGATTCGCTGATGAACCGGGGGATACATCGATTGGAATGGAATCCACCCCCGTCGGTCCTTCCGGGTAGGTACAAAATGATGGTCACGGTCGGTGACTACAGTGAGACTTTTATCGTCAGGTTCGCTCGATGAAGCCAAAACAGAGAATCTATTATGTTCTTGCGCTAATTGGGGCGCTGGTCGCTCTCTCCTGCGGAGGACCACCCAAACCGGCCCTTCCGCAACCGCCGACAGAATACTATGAGCTACTATGGGTCGACCCGGTCCTTGTTTTTTCCGATACATTACTAACGATTATGCGGTCCCAGCGGATAGACTCGTTCAAGGTTGAGCAGCCATCGGAGTTATCAACCGCCGCCGAGCAGGGGTTGAGGTTTAGAGTTTTTCCTGAGGCCTGTATTGTCTCGGTGCATCTTCGTAATCATATTGGAGGCAATCCCTCCGAACTGTTTTCAGGCGAGCTTTCTCCCGGCTACTACCAACTAAAAATCCAAACCAGCAGAATCGACCAGAATAAATTTCAATCGCCTTCATATCTCCTTACGGCCAAGGTCTGTGATCACTGGATCAGTAGATCAATTGCCCGCTGAGGTTTATAGGAATAATCCGATCTAATTGTCTGATTTTTGAGCAGGCGGGCGGCTCTATTCATTACCGGTCAAGCCGATATTAGGGAAGACAGCTAGATAAACAAACCTGTTACGGTTAGGAATAGAGGATCTGAACCATGCCCAATATCCTTGTTGTCGATGACAAAGACTCCATGCGCAACATGCTCCATCAGACATTGATTGAGGAAGGATATCGAGTCGACAGCGCCTCCGATGGAGATAAAGCGCTGGAATTGGTCCGCAATAAATCGTATGATCTCGTCTTGACCGATCTCAAAATGCCTAACCTGACCGGACTGGAAGTACTCAACGGAGTCAAAGAAGTTGACCAGGATACGGCTGTTATCGTCATGACCGCCTTTGGGACAATTGAGGACGCCGTGGCCGCTATGAAAGGCGGTGCCATCGATTTTATCACCAAACCTTTTGACACTGATCATCTCTGTGTTATGATCAGCCGCGCTTTGGAAAATCGAAGAATGATGGCTGAAAACAGTCTTCTCCGTGAAGAACTTATGGCCGATCCGGCTTTTGACAGTATCGTCGGTAAAAACGAAAAGATGGTAGAGATTGGGCGGTTGATCCGGAAAGTCGCGGTTTCTGATGCTTCGGTTCTTCTGCAGGGAGAATCGGGCACCGGTAAAGAATTGTATGCGCGGGCGATCCACCGGCTGTCTCTACGCAAGGACGGCCCTTATATCGCCATCAATTGCGCCGCCATACCGGACACACTTTTGGAGAACGAACTCTTTGGCTCGGAAAAAGGAGCTTTCACCGGTGCTCATGCCCGCAAGATGGGTAAATTTGAGATTGCCTCGGGGGGGACAATCTTCCTTGATGAAATCGGCGATATGGATGTCCAGTTGCAGGCTAAACTTCTACGCGTCCTCCAGCAGAAAAATTTTGAACGTCTGGGTGGAACCAAAACAGTCGATGTCGATGTGCGTGTGATCGCCGCCTCCAATATGGATCTCAATCAGTTGATCAGTGAGAAAAAATTCCGTGAGGATCTTTTCTATCGCTTGTCGGTCTTTCCGATTACAATTCCACCGCTAAGAGAACGCAACGATGATATCGCCGAATTGGCCGACTACTTCCTCAAGATGTACAGCGCTGAACTAAACAAAGCTACCAAGAGTCTCTCTCGTGAAGCGACGGCGGTCCTTGAAAAATATCACTGGCCGGGTAATGTGCGCGAACTCGAGAATACAATCGAGCGGGCCGTGATCCTTGCCGAGGGAAAAAAAGTCACCCCGGATCATTTGGCTATTCGCCTGCAACGGACTGATGAGATTCAGTTGCGCGAAGGGGCCGGACTCAAAGAAATTGGCGCCCATGCCCAGATGAAAGCTGAGCGGGCGACAATCATACGGGTTCTTCGGCAGGTGCGCGGCAACAAGCGTAAGTGTGCTAAAGTCCTCAGGATTGACTACACGACCTTGTTCGACAAGATCAAGAAGTACAGCATTAACAAAGACATCGACGACGAGTTATAAACGCCTTGTTATAGTCAGTATAAGCGCGGCCGCCGGATTCCCGGCGGCCTTTTTTTGCGGACTTTTGTGGCTGAATCATTGACTATTTAGGCGAACTTGCTATCTTAAAATCAATTGCCCTTAATACCATGTAAAAACTTCGCGATGCGAAGGGGAGGACCTATGTCTGGAAGTTATCGGTCGACATCCTCAACCCTTATTCAATCCATTTGATAAGGATGCTCACGCATCCGGTTTAAGATGATTAGAACGACACGGAGACTCGATTTACGATCTTCGTGTCGTTTTCTTTTTCCGCAGCTGTTTGTCGCTCTGCTCTCCGCATCGATTTTATCAGCGGCCAATGTCAGCTTCAAATCCGAATACCTGCACCGCACTGTGTACACCGAGGGAGAGTTCACTAACTGGCATCAGGGAGAAGCCAGTTACGAGATTCTCAGCAGCCATGAGTTCGGGAAATTTGAATTGGGGCTGCATCTGTCAGCGTTTCGACCAAACGGGGCGATGATACATAAAGCCGATAGCAGTCAACCTGTACCGGAAGACTTGGGTGTGAAATCCGGTAATCTGTACGGACGTGCTTTCTATCTTGACCAATGGAACGAAGCGGCCATGAGCTTGACCTGGCTGGGCGGGATCATGGGAGTTTCTGCAAGCATCCGTGAGCAGGAGGGGGAGAGAAATGAGTGGAGTGTTGCGGGGACGCTACAACCCGTGCCAATCATTAATATGACCTTGAAAAGAGGCTTGAAAAACCCCCTGCCCGAATTCAGCGAAGCCAGCTACGAGTATTTCGAGGATGATAGCAGCTATGTCATCGAACGTAGACGGATTAATTGGCGTACTCCGCTGTACTATGAGCGAGTTACTTTATCGATTGGTGACAGTTCTTCGTTTTGGATTGTTTCTGATTATTTTGAAGCAGGCATCCATCCCGCCGAGCCGGTAGTTGGGGAGAGTCCGGAAAAGAGTCTCCTTGGAGTTGTCGATGGATTCTGGCAGGACGAGAGGGTTGAGGCGCAGGGTATGATCGGC
>JAUXBO010000094.1 GCA_030619345.1 Candidatus Zixiibacteriota bacterium
ACTGCACAAAAGAAAACGGTCGCCTGGATTGGTCTTGATAAGATGATAGTCAACTTCTACCGTCTCCCGAACTCCCAAGGCTCTGGTGATGACGTTTTTGCCGACAATAGAACCTGCCTCTTCCTCAGACATATCGGAGCCCTTTTGCAGTTCAGCAACCCAGGAATGATCGCGGGTGAGGGGAGTCAGGGAGTTTTCATCGATACGATAGGCTCGACTGTCACCGACATGGGCAATTGAGAGATTGTCGTTCTCAAGGGAGAGTGCGACGATGGTGGTGCCCATTCCAGACAGAGTGCTGTCTTCGGCTGCTTTGTTACGAATATATCTGTTGGCAAGGCGAATAGATCGGACCAGCAGTTCACCGCTGGGTGGAAATTCTTGTCCGGTGAAAAGTCGCTGATCGTTAAGCAATCCCTTTTTGAAAGCGCTAAACGAAGCGCCAACGAGGCTGCAAGCCGATAGCGAAGCAACTTCACCCGCCTGATGCCCGCCCATACCGTCGCATACGATATGAAGGCCGTCATCGGCGTTGGTGTAGTAACAATCTTCGTTGCCGGAGCGAACCAGTCCGACATGGGTAAGTCCGACAGCTTTATTAGTAGGTGCCATTTCTCATCCGTTTTCTATTCATTTGTCTGTCGTCACAGATCGGTCTAATATTGTCTCTGGCAGATGTTATCACAAGCAAAAAACCCCGAGCATTAGCCGGGGTTTTTTAGTGAATCGGGAACAATATTTTCTGTTATTTCAGAAGAACCATTTTCCTTGTCTCGGCGCCGAATTCTGTCTCTATTCTATAGAAATACACGCCACTGGCCATCTCCATGCCGTCAAACTCAACCAGATGGTTACCGGCAGGAAGCGTCCCGAGGTCTACCGACTGAACGATTTGTCCGAGCAGGTTTATGACACTCAGGTTGACATGCGAATGACCGGGAAGAGCAAAGCCGATATTAGTCGATGGGTTGAACGGATTCGGGTAGTTCTGTTCGACTGCAAAAACAGTCGGCAGCGCACTCTTGTCATCATCGACATCTGTAGACGTGACCGTAATGAGAACCGAGCCTGAATAACTAACTGTCGTATCGATATAAGAACGTATTGTAAACGATATGGTATCGGTCAGATCAGGAACGCCCAACGGGATCAAGACATCAAAATTGAACAGCGCCGAATCGTTAATCTCAATGTGGATTGAGTCGTTCAGAGAAATCGACCAGCCCTGACTTGACAGAGAAGTCAGCTCATAGGAGTCAGCAACCGGGCTGTTGTTGATTACACCGACAGATAGATTTACCTGATCACCGGGGGCAGCCTGTTTGTTGGTCGGCAGATTGTACACGGTGAAGGCGATAGTCGGTATTACAGTTGAGATAACAATCGAACTGGTGAACGTCTGTGACGGATCCAGCAGCGAAGAGATGGTGTAGCTGATGGTGTCTGATGCTCCAAAGGCCAGGTCCGGCACGATCACGTCGAAATAAGTAAAGACGGTATTGCCGGGGCTGTTGAAGGCCGAGTCACGATCAGAGGTTATCCAGCCGCTGGCTGAGGAAGAACTGACCGTATAAATATCTAACGAGGTACCGTCGTTGCGGGCGCCGATCAACATTCTTACCGTGTCTCCGGCATTGACGTCATTGCGGTCAGCCGGTGGATCAGTCACGGTCATAATGGTGGTGCTGCTCAAAGTGATATTCAGGGCGACCGAACTCTCATATTTCTGAGTAGTATCAAGATGTGAATACAGAGTATAACTGATTGTATCGGACAGCGTACTGACGGAGCCGGGTATGGTGACATCAAAAGAGACCCATCCGGAGGCCTGTCCCGCTATCGAAATCATCTGCTCACCGTTCGTGGGCCAGCCATTTTGAGAGACAGCCTTTACACCGTAGTAATCCATAAACATCGGGTCAAGGTGATCGTTTTGCACTTCGATGCTGAATGAAACAGTCTCGCCCGGTTGACCCGAACTATCTGAGGCCGGGGTCAAGATTGTGAATTGAACCAGAGTATCGCCGAATCCCCGGACAACATAGGCGGCATCCACTTTCACAGTCGTATCAAGGTGCGAAAATACCGAGAACGTGATAGTGTCAACATCCAGAGTGTCCCAGACATCGATGTAAACATCAAAGTAAACATAAGCAGTATCCATCGGATTGGCGTAGGCGGGGCTCGGCATATCGATAGTAAGCCAGCCACGGGCGGAACTGGAATTGACACCATACATATCCAGACCATCACCGAGATTCTTAACGCCGACAGTAAAGTGGGCCGAAGTGTCAGGCGCTTGAATTACGGCGACATCATCGAACGCCAGCAATTCAAAATCAACCACGCCTCCGGCGGAGATGTTTACCGCTTTAAATACCAGATTATGCCAGGACGCATCACCGGAATCGACCACCGCCGTATGGCCGTTTATCTTAAATGAAATAAGATCACCCTCCAAGGCGCCCTCATCGAGAGTGTCAGAGAGGTCAGGGTCGCCGTAGACCGCCATACTGCCGTAGAACCCTATGGAATCTACAGTCCAAGTGCCAACATGGATGCCGTCGGGATCGTAGGCGTCAATAACAGTACCTATCGCCACCGGTTGACCGTTGAAGATTGCAGCCCCCCGGTAGAAAGCAAAATCTTTGGTCGGGTTAACGTCGGTCCATCCATTGGACGCAAAAACCAGCAGACATATGCCTGCCAGAAGTAAGATCGATAACTTCTTATTCACTGCTCACCTTGAGTTATGACCCCGACCACCAGATTAACTGGCGGCCGGGATTGTATTTCTATGCCTTTCCGAAGGTTACTTCAGAAGGGTCATTTTCTTAGTCTCAGAGTAATTATCGGCAGTCAGGCGATAGAAGTAAATACCTGAGGAGACAGAATTTCCGTCTCTGTTGGTACCGTCCCAAATAACCTGATTCTGACCGGCATTGGCGGCTCCGTCAAACGGCGTAGCAACCAATTCTCCGAGAATATTGTATATATCGACTCTTGCCTTGCCAGCCTTGGCCAGGCTGAATCCGATAGTGGTTTCAGGGTTGAACGGGTTAGGATAGTTCTGCTTCAGCGAATAGTTGGTCGGCAGGACTTCCGGTTCGACCTTGGCCGTGAGACCATTGATTTCCATCCGTTCGCCGTTTCCGGTCCAGCTAAAGCGCTGATCGGTCGGCTGGTCATTGACGGCCAGATAGAAGGTCTCGCCAAAGGAAACACCGTCGATGGCTTCCGCCATCGGGTCATCGCCATAGACAGACATGAAACCAAAGGTTCCTTTGCTGCCGATAGTGAAGTAACCGACTTTCGCGCCATCTTCGGTATGAGCCGTAACGACTGTTCCGGCGCCCAGATTCTCACCGTTCAGGGTGAGATTATGGGAGTAGATGTTGATCCAGCGGGTCGACTGAACTACATCCGGCTTGCCAGCATCGGAAGCGGCCATCGGAGGAGTAACTCCCTTAATCTGGGAGGAAGGCAACGGAGTGCCGCCCGGATAGACCAAGTTGCCGCCCTGAAGGACTTTCACCCAGTAACCGAGGCAGGAATTCATGTCGGTCAATGTATTTCCGGGGATGCCCGGTTCGTAAATGGTACCACCGCCGTCATAACCAATAGCAACGACGAGGTCGGAATGGATGGAAGCGAGGGCATCAGGTGTCGGTATAGAAGTTTCAGGCAGATATGAAACCAGGTTCCATCCAGTTGTTACCGGGATAGGAGTGGAAACCGGAACGCCAATGCCAGTGACATCAAGAGATACACTTCCGCATCCCTGACGGACCTTGATCCAGTAGCCGCTGAGGTGGTCGACATTATGAAGGGTCGAGAACTCAACCAGGTCCGGATCATAAGCCAGGCCGCCCTGCTCAAATCCAACTACGAAGTCAACGCAGCTGCCAAGTGAGCTAAGTACGTTTTCAATAGCGTCAGTCGGAGTATCAACACGCCAGCTAACCAGATTCCATCCTTCAGCGAGAAGGCAATTCTGAGTCACCTGGTCAGAAACTTCAAGACAGACCAGGAACTGATCATTGTTCTGAGTCCAGATATGATCGCCGAACGGGATAGCTTCAATGTTATTGATGAAGAAGCGAATCACGTCGCCCGGATCGGCACCTTCGTCATCCTGCGTGGTCGGATCGTCACGATAGACAGGCATGGCCAAATACTTACCGGCCGTTGTTACAACCTGGGTTCCGCAACGTATGCCGTCGTCATCGTAAGCATCGATAATTGAGCCAACCGGCACCGGACCGCCCATGTAAGTGCTCAAGGCGCCTTCACCGCCGCAGTAGAAAAAGACCATCTCCTGAGTCGGGGTGACCGCTGTGTGCGGCATTAGCTGGATGACCAGTCCGGTCTCTCCAAAGTTAACATCGAGGAGAGAATTCGGATAGTATCCCCCCGCAAAAGCATACAAATCAAACGGTATGCTGTTGATATTATCGAAAGTAAATGATCCAAAGGAGTTGGTAGTAGCAGTCATTTCGACTATGCCAGCCGGAAGATCATCCCACAGTTCCACCGTTGCACCGACGATTTCATTCCAGTTTTCGTCGACAACGGTACCGCAAGTGGCAGTCGGAGACTGTGCGATTACGATTGATCCGCCATTCTCATGAACGAATGGCTGAACCTCTTCGGCTCCCGATCCGCAGTCGCGGACAAAGATTGGGTTCAAGCCAGGTAACGTAACCAGGAACGGGCTAATCTCGTAAGCTCCGTCCGGCGCGAGGGCGTCGATTGAAAATTCAAGGTTAGCCATCAGTCCGGAGGAACCGGCAGGAACAACACCGTCACCCGGAACCTGAACGGCGTCGATTGTAACAGTACGGGCCAAGTTGTCAATTGACATGGTCAGGTTTGTGAAAGCACCTAGCAGCGAGCCGGTGAAATCAACATTGTCTAGGCGGATGAATTCAGAATTCCAGCCGAGAACAACATGGAAACCGACCAGATCACAGTCAGTGTTGGTCATGTTCACAGGAACCGTAACGATTGCACCGGGAACCGCAGGCTGGTTCATGATGAACAGTGTGTCGCCTTCGGAGCCGGGTTGACAGTCGTCGACAAATATCTCGAATGTCTCCATATCCTGATCAATACCATCGGATGCAGTGAGCGTCAGAATATAAGAACCGGCCTGGGTGAAGTTGGGCAGGAATATGAAGAGTCCTGTTCCATCTCCGTTATCCGTGAAGGTCATGTTCTCAACCAGTCCGTCCATAGTGAGCGTTATCGGATCACCGTCGGGATTGAACGCGCTGAAGGTGGCGTTAATCTCATCACACTCGGTGATGAAGAAGTCACTTATTGGGTCGATAACCGGCGGGAAATTGATGTCGGTTACTTCAATACTAATTGTCTCAGAAGCCTCGCCGCCCAGACCATCGCTGGCCGTGAAAGTGGCTGAATAAATACCACCGTCGGCGGGAGTCGTGGTCCAGTCAAATGTACCGGTTCCGTCGCCGTTATCGGTGAAGGATGCTGCCATCGGAAGATTGCCACTCATCATAGTAAGAGTGATAGGATCGCCGTCAGCATCACCGGCTGAGATACCGAAATTCAACAAAGCTCCTTCGGCCACAATCTTGTTTCCGATAGGATCAAGCGTCGGAGCTTGATTCATGTTGTTGACTGTGATAGTAATCATCTGGGAGACAGAATCGGTGCCGTCATAAGCCCAGAAAGTTGCCGTATACATTCCGGCATCGGCAAAGGTCGGTGTCCAGTCAAAGGTCGCTGAGCCATCGCCATTGTCCGTGAGTATTGCGCCCAAGGCATCGGTGTCCATGGACAGAACTAAAGCGTCAGCATCAGGATCGCTGGCGGTCAGTCCGAAGTTCAGATTCATGCCTTCATCGACCGTCTGGTTGCCCGGATCGGTCAGCACAGGAAGGCGGTTGACATTATTGACGGTAACTGAAAACGTCTCGTGTACTTCAGCTATGCCATCAGTTGCCATAAGGTCGACTTCGTACAGTCCGGCGTCATTATAGGTAGTCACCCAGTCAAGTGAACCGGTGCCATCGCCGTTGTCGGTAAAGATGGCGGCGCCGGGAAGGTCAGTGAAAGCAACACTGATCGTAATCGGTTCGCCGTCACCGTCGGTGACATTCACTGCTACGGAGAGAGTTTGAGTCTCATCGAGAATTTGATCAACGATCGGGTCGAATACAGGAGCTGCGTTGGGGGCGGTTACGTTAATCATAACCGTGTCTTCCACAGCTGTGTTACAACCGTCATCGGTCGAGAAAATGGCCATATAAGGAGAACCGGCGGCATCACCCGTGGCCGTCAGCCAGGAGAATGCACCGCTTGGGGCGTCGAACGTGGCACTCATGGGAGCGCTGATCATACTGGCTGGAATAGAGCCGTCCTCTGGGTCATCCACCGTGATTGTGAAACTTACCATGTCGCCTTCGCCAACAGTCTGAGTTGGAACCGGCGGAGTGAAAACGGGTAACCCGTTAAAATTCACAGTAAGGGTGACATAAAGAGTGTCGGACAAAGCGGAAACACTTGAGGTTGCTATGAACTGCAGAGTGTACATACCAGAATCGCCTAGCGCTGAAGGGTACTCGACAGTTGCAGTGCCATTGCCATGGTCTGTCAGGGTCATGGCAGCTGGATTTCCGGACATGGAGTAGGCGAGTGTTCCACCTTCAGGATCGGCAGTGTTAAGGGGGAAATCAATAAAGGAACAAGCTACTACTGTTTGCGGACCGACCGGGTCGATAACCGGTGGGCTGTAGGTCTCATTAATCGTTATCGTAATTGTCTCGGTGGCGGTATCAGTGCCATCGGAGACTGTAAATGTAGCCGAATAAACTCCGGCATCGGCTTGGTCTGTAGACCATGAGAATTCGCCGGTGCCGTTTCCAAAGTCATCCCAGATTGCGTCCATAGGAAGGTCTGGGCTGGTCATGGTAATCGTAAGCGGATCGGCATCGGCATCTGAGGCTGTTACACTGAATGCCAACACCTCGCCTTCGTTCGCTAATTTGTTGCCAACAGGATCGAGGATCGGGGCAATGTTTGTTCCGCCGCAAGGTCCCTGAGACGGGTCAAAAATTGTATAGCAATGGGGCCCATCCCAGTCAGCGTATATGTCGCCGACCGTGGTAGACCATTTCCATACGCCGGCCGGGGGATATATACTACTATCAAGGCATATCTCACCGCAGTGATCGGCGGCCCCTATCGGGCCGATGTCGATCGTCCACACGATATCATCGAAACCGACCGGGATACCGGGGGCAACCATGCGAAACCCGCCAAAACCGATAGTATCAGCCCCCGAGCCAGTGATGCTAAACGGGTTGATAAAGGTCATATCAATCATGCCTGTCGTAATCGTACCAGTGTAGGTACCGGTGCTGGTCGTCCAGTTGGCTCCGGTGGTAGAATAAACATGGAAGCCATTTGTGTATCCAGTGATATTTCCGCTGTTATTTATCATGCGAAAATGAAATGTGACGGTCTGGTCGATAGGTATCGTGTCAGCCGCTATCAGGTTGTCGGCATGGTCAAGCGACATTGAATTTTGTGCCCAGCCGGGAACGGCTGTCAGCATGACAACAGTTAACAGAGTTAGAAAAAGCCTGGTTCTCATAGTTGAAGACTCCTCAAAGTTTGTATTAGAGATGTTTGACATTTTGTTTCTATTTTTTTACTCAGTCTGATCTACTGGCGGTCCGGTTTTGCATAATCGCCGCAGAGTCACAAACAGTATAACGATCCGATCTATACCATTCTAAAGAGCAATCCAGAGTCCGAGCAAATATCCAAGTGTCTCTGGCCGCAAAAAAAAGCAAATGATACTCGAATCAATTAATTCGTAATTTTTTAGTCGTTACCAAACAAACGAAAGACCAAAAAGAAATAATGTAGTAGCTTCCCTATCTCAGATGCGTACATATGTTCCAAACCACGCGAAATATAAGGCTTTACGCCGGTTTGACAATAGCCGCCGTGTCTTCTGAGACAATATAGGCCGGAAGCATTCAGGGTCGCTTGTCGGTCCTTTTCCCAGACATAGCAAGCAAGATTAGTACCAAAGAAGCGCCGCAAAAGTCAGTTAGTAAGTCCCAGATGTCCGAATGACGACCTGGGATGTATTGCTGGTAGTATTCATCAAGTGCCGCAAACGAGATCAGAAAGAGAAAACCGAGCCTATAGACTGTTCTGG